>DASQBO010000131.1:0-22436 GCA_035635175.1 Casimicrobiaceae bacterium
GCGGGCGCGGAAGACTGCTTCGCCGCGCTCGCGCGCCACGCCGACGATCCGACGGTCGACTTCCTCGACGGCGTGGTGTTTGCGCCGGGCGAGATGTACCTGACGCTCGGTCGCTTCGCCGACGACGCGCCGAACGCGAGCGACTACACGTACGAGCGCATCTACTACCGCTCGATCCGGGAGCGCACGGAGGACTGGCTCACCGCGCGCGACTATCTCTGGCGCTGGGACACCGACTGGTTCTGGTGCTCGAAGAACGTCGGCGCGCAGCACCCGCTCGTGCGGCGCATCCTGGGCCGCGCACGGCTCAATTCGATCACGTACCAGCGGATCATGCGGTGGAACAGCCGGATCCGCCTCACGCGCGCCCTCGCCCGGCTGCGCGGGCTGCATCCGGAATCGGTGATCCAGGACGTCGACATTCCCATCGCGCGGGCGGCCGAGTTCCTCGACTTCCTGCACCGCGCGATCGGGATTCTGCCGATCTGGCTCTGCCCGATCCGCGCGCCGGCCGCCTCGCCCGCGTTCACGCTGTACCCGCTCGATCGCGGCGCCCTCTACGTCAATTTCGGATTCTGGGACGTCGTGAACGATCGCGTCGCGCGGCCGCCCGGCCACCGCAACCGGATGATCGAGGCGCGCGTGCGGGACATGGGCGGCCTCAAGTCGCTCTACTCCGACTCCTATTACACGGAGGACGAGTTCTGGGCCATCTTCGACCGCGACGCCTACCGCGCGCTCAAGTCGCGCTACGATCCGGGGGGCGCGCTTCCGGACCTCTACGCGAAGTGCGTGCTGCGGAGGTAGGCCGGGTCAGGCGGTGGCCGCGTAGAGATCGAGCTCCTCGTCCTCCGGCGAGAGGCGGACGGTGCGCTCGAACCGGAAGCCCAGTCTCTCGAGCAGGCGCCGCGACCGGACGTTGTCCCGCGAGAGGACCGCGACGATCCGACGCAGCCCGAACGCCGCCCGGCCGTGCGCCATGACCGCCGTCGCGGCCTCGAACGCGTAGCCGCTGCGCCAGTACTCCGGCAGAAAGGCGAACCCGAGGTCGACGTCGGGGAGCGCGTCGCGCCTGATGAGGCCGCACATGCCGATGGGCTCGCGCGTCTCCCGCAACTCGACCGCGTAGAGGCCGAAGCCGAATCGCCCGTACATCGCGAGCGGGCCGCGCTCGAGGTAGCGCCGCGCGTCCTCGACGGACCGGACGTCCTTGTCCCCGATGTAGCGGATCCACGAAGGCTCGTTCACGAGCCGGACGAGGAATGCGACGTCGCCCGCGTCGAGCCGGCGGATTCGCAGGCGCTCCGTCGCCGCGACCTCGGCTCGCGAACGGTCGGAACCCGCCGGCGCCGCGCCGCGGGGGCCCGAATTCATTCGATCGCGCCGCATGCGGTCATCCCGAAGGCCGGCGCGACGCGCTCATCCCTTGACGCAGACGAGCGGCTCGAGCCGCGCGACCTTCCGCGCGAGCCCCGCCCGCTCGGCCGCGTCGACGACTGCGTCGACGTCCTTGTAGGCGCCCGGCGCCTCCTCCGCGACGCCGCGCATCGAAGGGCTGCGGATCAGGACGCCGCGGGCGGCAAGCTCGTCGACGACGCGGCGCCCCTGCCAGCGCCGCGTCGCCTCGGTGCGGCTCATCGCGCGGCCCGCACCGTGACAGGCGGAGCCCCACGCGAGGCCCATGCTCTCGCGCGTTCCCGCGAGAATGTGCGAGGCCGTGCCCATGCTGCCGCCGATCAGCACCGGCTGGCCCGCGTCGCGCAGCGCGGGCGGCAGATCCGCGTGCCCCGGCCCGAACGCGCGGGTCGCGCCCTTGCGGTGGACGAACAGGCGTCGCCGCACGCCGTCGACGACGTGCGTCTCCTCTTTGCACGTGTTGTGCGAGACGTCGTAGAGCACTTCGAGCCGCGCGGCGGGCAGGACCGCCCGGAACACCTCGCGCGTCAGGTGCGTCAGGATCTGGCGATTCGCGAGCGCACAGTTGATCGCGGCGCGCATCGCGCCCAGGTAGCGCTCGCCGGTCCTCGAGCGGAGCGGCGCGCAGGCGAGCTCGCGGTCCGGGAGCGCGATCCCCGAGGCGCCCGCGGTCAGCGCCATCTCGCGCAGGAACTCGGTGCCGATCTGGTGGCCGAGGCCGCGCGAGCCGCAGTGGATGCTGACGACGACGTCGTCGACGGCGACGCCGAAGGCGCCCGCCACGGCGCGATCGTGAATCGCCGCGACGCGCTGCACCTCGAGATAGTGGTTGCCTGAACCCAGCGTCCCCATCTCGTCCCGCTGCCGCCTTTTCGCCGCCGCCGACACGCACGACGGGTCGGCGCCCGCCATTCGTCCGTGTTCCTCGATGCGCTCGAGATCGTCGCCGGTGCCGTAGCCGCGCGCGACCGCCCAGCGCGCTCCGCCGTCCAGCATCGCGTCCATTTCGGAGGCTGAGAGCGACAGCGCGCCGGTGCTGCCGACGCCGGCGGGAATCGCGTCGAACAGCGCCTCGGCGAGCGGCTTCCTCGTCGCAGCGAGATCGGCGGCGGTGAGCCTCGTCGTCAGCGTCCGCACGCCGCACGAGATGTCGAAGCCCACGCCGCCCGCCGACACGACACCCTCGTCCGGGTCGAACGCGGCGACCCCGCCGATCGGGAAGCCGTAGCCCCAGTGCGCATCGGGCATAGCGTACGCCGCGCGCACGATCCCCGGCAGCGCGGCGACGTTGCCGAGCTGCACGCAGACCTTGTCGTCGAGCGCGCGGACGAGCGCCTCGTCGGCGAACAGGATTCCGGGCACCCGCATCGCGCCGCGCTGCGGGAGCTCCCATTCGGATCCCGTGCGGCGGATCAGGCGGGAAGTGTCCATCGCTGCGTCCTCGCGATCAGACGTCGACGACGCACTGTGCCGTCCAGCGCCCGTCGCCGCCGCGCGTCACCGCGAGCGCCGTGTACGTCGCGCCTTTCACCTCCACGGCCGGACGGTGACGGACGCGGTCGACCGGCTCGCCGAACGCTTCCGCCGCGAGCGACGTGCCGTCGAGCGCGACGGCGAAGCGCCCGAACACCATCCGACGCGTCGCCATCTCGTAGATCACGGCATTGAGCCAGTCGTAGAGGAGCTGTTCGGCGTCGGGGGCGTCGCAGCGTATGGCCACCGCGGTGGCCGTACCCACGCCCGCCGGATCGGTGACGACGGCCGTCAGTGCGAGGCCGGCCTGCTCGAACGCCTCCGCCAGCGAGCCGCCCGTCCCTCGCACGCCGACGTCGGCGCCATGCCTGAAGTGGGCCCAGCCCGCCGCCGGTCTCGTCGCGTCCATCGCCGTGCGAAGCTCGCTGCTTTCATTGTATCGTGACGCCATGGCCGAAAGCGTGCTGCTCACCGATCTCTACGAGCTCACGATGCTCCGCGCGTATCACGCGGAGCGGATGAACGGGATCGCGGCCTTCGAGCTCTTCGTGCGCAAGCTGCCGCGCGAGCGCCATTTCATGCTCGCCGCGGGCCTGGCGCAAGTCGTCGAGTACCTGATGGCGCTGCGGTTCACGCGGGAGGACCTCGACTGGCTGGCCGCGGGCGGACGATTCCCTCGCGACTTCGTCGACTCGCTGGCGGACCTGCGTTTCACCGGCGATCTCGACGCCATGCCGGAGGGCACCGTGTGCTTCGCCGACGAGCCCCTCCTGCGCGTCGTCGCCCCGCTGCGGGAGGCGCAGCTTGTCGAGAGCCGGTTGATGAACCTCGTCCACTACTCGACGCTCGTCGCGAGCAAGGCCGCGCGCTCGGCGCTGGCTGCGCCCGGACGGCTCCTGGTCGACTTCGGGCTCCGGCGCGCGCACGGCGCCGAGGCGGCTCTCCTGTCGGCCCGTGCGAGCTACCTGGCCGGGTTTGCGGGGACCGCGACGGTCGAAGCTGGTCGCGCGTTCGGCATCCCGGTGTTCGGCACGATGGCGCACTCCTACGTCCAAGCGCACGCCGACGAGGCCACGGCGTTCGAGCGCTTCGCGCGCGCGCATCCCGCGAATGCCGTGCTCCTGATCGACACCTACGACACCGAGCGCGGCGCGCAGAAGGTCGTCGAGCTCGCGGCGCGCCTCGCGCGCGAGGGGATCGCGATCAAAGGCGTGCGCATCGACAGCGGCGACCTCGGCGCGCACGCGCGCCGGGTGCGGGCGATCCTCGACGCCGGCGGCCAGCGCGACGTCACGATCTTCGCATCGGGCAATCTCGACGAATACCGCCTGGCCGAGCTCGTCGGAGCGCGCGCGCCGATCGACGGATTCGGCATCGGGACCCGGATGAACACCTCGGCCGACGCGCCGTACCTCGATTGCGCCTACAAGCTCGAGGAATACGACGGACGGCCCCGGCGCAAGCGCTCGGAGGGCAAGGCGACGTGGCCGGGCCGCAAGCAGGTCTGGCGCCGGCTCGACGCGCAGGGCGGGCTCGCCGGCGACGTGCTCTCGCTCGCGACCGAAGCTCCGCCCTCGGGTGCGTCACCGCTGCTGGCGCCGGTGATGCGGGGCGGCCGCCCGGTCGCACCGCTGCCGGCCCTGGCGACCTCACGGGCGCACGCCCGCGACGAATTGTCACGGCTGCCCGAGCGTCTGCGCCGGATGGACGAGGCCCCACCCTACGAAGTGGAAGTGACGTCCGGGCTGCGGGCGCTTGCCGCGGAGATCGACGCCGAGACGTGACGCGAATGCGACGGCGTTGCGTGGCGTCAAGGCATCGCGTCGGCGATTGGGCTAGGTTGAAATCGGATGCGAAGCTGAAGGAGGTGGCCCATGACCGGATCCAGAGGAGCAGCAGCACCGCCGAGAGCTCAGGGTGGCGTCGCGCGGCACGGCGCCGCGATCTTCGACGAAGCGCCGCACGATCCTTACGAAACGCGCGGCAAGTACGCGGAGCCTTCGCGGTGCCGCGAATGCGGAGCCGTCTATCGTCGCGGACGGTGGCACTGGGGCGAGTCGGCCGCGGGCGCGCATGAGGTGTTGTGCCCGGCCTGCCACCGGATTCGCGATCGCCTGCCCGCGGGGACGGTGACGCTCGAAGGTGCGTTCGTCGCCGCGCATCGCGACGAGATTTCGCGGTTCGTCCATCACGAGGAGGCGCGCGAGAAGGCCGAGCACCCGCTGCATCGCCTGGTCGAGATCGTCCACGCGCCGGACGGCATGACGGTCACCACCACCGACATTCATCTGCCGCGGCGGATCGGCACGGCGCTGAAGCACGCGTACCGGGGAGACCTCGACATCGATTACGCGAAGGGCGAATACGAGGTCCGCGTCCGCTGGCATCGGGAGTAAGCGGCCCGCGCCGTGCGCGAGGTTCGCCCGTGAGGCGCCATGCCGTGGACCCTCGACCGTTATCCTGCCGCGATGCGCGGGCTGCCGCCTCTCGTCCGCGCGAAGGCCATCGAGATCGCGAACGCGTTGCTGGCGGCGGGCCGCGAGGAGGGCCGGGCGATCCGGATGGCGATCGCCGCGGCAAAGCGGTGGGCCGGCAGGACCTATCACTGAGCCACTGAAAGATGAGAGCGGAGCGCCACGAAACGCAGGTCGCGCTGGATACGGACGGGGTGCGTCTCGACGGCACGCTGGCGCTGCCCACGGACGCCCGCGGCATCGTCCTGTTCGCGCACGGCAGCGGCAGCTCGCGCCACTCGCCGCGCAACACGCACGTCGCGCGCGTGCTGAACGACGCGGGCATCGGAACGCTGCTGTTCGACCTCCTGACCGCCTCGGAGGACCGCACGTACGAGACGCGCTTCGACATCGCGCTTCTCGCCTCGCGCCTGCTCGCGGCGACCGACTGGATCGGGCGCGAACCCGCGGCGGCCGGCTCGCCGCTCGGCTATTTCGGCGCGAGCACCGGAGCAGCCGCGGCGCTGCGGGCGGCCGCGGCGGTGGGACCACGCGTCGCCGCCGTCGTCTCGCGGGGAGGCCGCCCGGATCTCGCGGGGCCCGACGCGCTCGTCCGGGTGACGGCCCCGACGCTGCTCATCGTCGGCGGTCGCGACGAGGTCGTGCTGGAGCTCAACCGGGAGGCGCACTCGCTGCTCTCGTGCGAGAAATCGCTGCACGTCGTCCCCGGCGCGACGCATCTCTTCGAGGAGCCGGGGGCACTCGAGCAGGTCGCGCGCGCCGCGACCGAGTGGTTCCTGCGCTGGCTTCCGCCCCGCAACGCCCCGCGCCCGGGGATCGACGCTGCGGGCGGCGTCGTCAGTCGGGACGCGCCGTAGCCCCGCCGGCCGCGCGCAGGATCGCGACGACCTCGTCGTCCGAGACCTGCCGGAAGTCCGCGTAGAACTGCCCGACCGCGTGGAAGAACGCGGGCGTCTGCAGGCAGACGACGTCGTCCGCATGCTGTCGCACCATCGCTGCGGCCTCCTGCGAGGCGACCGGAACCGCGCAGACAAGCCGCGCGGGCGCGCGCGAGCGCACCGCGTGCAGCGCCGCCAGCATCGTCTCGCCGGTCGCGAGCCCGTCGTCGACGACGATCGCGATGCGGCCCGCAGGGTCGAGCGGCGGCCGCACGGGCGTGTATTGAGCGCGGCGGCGGCGCATCGTCTCCCGCTCGGCGGCTGTCGCACGTTCGATGTACTCCGGCGTCGCGCCCGCGGACGCGGCGTAGTCGGCGACGTGCGACCAGCCCGTCTCGGCGACGGCTCCGATCGCGAACTCCGGACTGCCGGGCGCGGGCAGCTTGCGCACCAGCACGACGTCGAGATCCCCGTCGAGCGCGTCGGCGATCGCCTTGCCCATCGGCACCGCGCCGCGGGGAATCGCGAGGACGAGCGGGCGCTGCCCCTTCCACTGCCGCAGCGCCTGCGCGAGGAGCGCCGCCGCCTCGCTGCGGTCGCGATACGTCGTCACGCCGGCGGGATGCGCAGCACCTGTCCCGGGTAGATCTTGTCGGGATGCGTGAGCATCGGCTTGTTCGCCTCGAAGATCTTCATGTACTTGTTAGGATCGCCGTAGTGCGCCTTCGAGATCTTCGACAGGTTGTCGCCGGAGACGACAGTGTAGTAGACCGCCGCGGGCTGGCTCTGGTCGACCGTCATCATGTCGTTGACCTTGCTCACGCCGGCGACGTTGCCGCAGCAGAGCACGATCTTCTCCTTGGTCGCCTGGTCGGGCGCGACGCCGTACACGGCGACCGTCCCCGTCGCGCCGTCGTAGGTCACGGTCAGGCCCGTCGCGGACAGGTTCTGCGACTTGACGTAGTCAAGAATGGCGTCGCCGGCCGCGTCGTTGGCGGCTTTCACCGCCGCCTGGTCGGCGGGCGCGGCCTTCGCCTGCTCCGCGGCCTCCTTCGCCTTGCCGCGGCCGAGCAGCTTCTCGCCCGCGTCCTTCACGAAATCGATGAAGCTCATGGTTGCCCTCGAAAGTTGCGCACGCACGACGTGCGCTTCGAGCATACACCGCGCTGTGCCCTACTATAATTGCGCCATCTCAAAGTCGATGCCGCAATGTCAGCCCCCGCCGCCGCCGCCCCCACCCCGCCCTCGATCGAGCCCGGCTCCTGGGACGCGTGGCGCGTCGCGCTGCGCCCCAAGACGCTGTGGATCGCGACGATCCCGGTGGTCGTCGGCACCTGCCTCGCGGCGGGGCTCGCAGGCGCATATGACACGGGCATCGCGCTGATCGCGCTGACCGCGGCCGTGATGATGCAGGTCGTGACGAATCTCCAGAACGACGTCGGCTACACCGAGCGCGGCGGCGAGACGGGGACCCGGGTCGGGCTCCCGCGCGCGACCGCGAACGGCTGGCTCGGGGCGCGCGAGGTAAAGCGCGCGATCGTCGCGGCGATCGTCGTCGCCCAGGTCGTCGCGCTGCCCCTCATGATCCGCGGCGGCCTGCCGATCGTGGCCACGAGCGTCGCGTCGACCGTCGCGGCGTGGGCGTACATGGGCGGTCCGCGACCGATCGCCTACACGCCGTACGGCGAGCTCGTCGTGTTCGTCTTCTTCGGCCTGGTCGCGGTCGGCGGCACCTGGTACGTGCAGGCCGGCACGCTCGGCGCGGCTCCCGTGATCGCCGGCGCCGCGATCGGCATGCACGCCGCGGCGGTGCTCCTCGTCAACAACTTCCGCGACCGCGCCCACGACGCGACGACCGGCCGCCGCACGCTCGCGGTGGCGCTGGGACGGGAGGGTTCTCTGCGGCTCTACGCGGCGCTGCTGCTCGCGCCCTTCGGGCTGGCCGTGCTGCTCGCGTGGCTCGCCGCCACGGCGTGGCTCGCGCTGCCGCTCGCGGCGCTGCCGTGGGCGTTCGGGCTGATCCGCGCGCTGGTCCGCGCCGGCTCGGGCCTCGCGCTCAACGCGATGCTCTTCCGCACGGTGCTGCTCGAGGTCGCATACGGAATGCTGCTCTCGGCCGGCGCGTTCGCGCACGGCATCGCGTAGCCGCATTCCCTTCCACGATGGCTGACCTCGCGCCCGCCGAGACGCGCGTAGCGATCCTGCCCGAATGGACGGACGCGAACGGCCACCTGAACGTCGCGTACTACGTGCTCGCCTTCGACCGCGCAACCGACGCCTTCTACGAGCGGCTCGGGCTCGGCTGGTCGATCCTCGTCGATCAACGCTCGATGTTCACGCTGGCGATGAACGTCGACTACCTGAGCGAGGTCTTCGCCGGCGAGACGGTGACGATCGAGAGCCGCGTCCTCGATTGCGACGCCAAGCGCCTCCATTACTTTCACGCGATGCGCCGCGAGCGCGACGGCGCGATCGTCGCGACCAACGAGATCGTCGCGCTGCACGTGGCGATGACGACGCGCCGAAGCACGCCCTTTCCCGCAGACGTCGCGACGCTGCTCGGCGCGATGAAGGCCGCGCACGCGGCACTGCCGCGCCCGCCTCGCGCGGGGCGCACACTCGGCCTCGCGCGAGCGTAGTCCGCTACAAGGCGAGCGCGACCTCGGTGCCCTGCGCGATCGCGCGCCGCGCGTCGAGCTCGACGGCGACGTCGGCGCCGCCGATCAGCGTCACCTCCACGCCGGCTTCGCGGAGCGGCGCCGCGAGCTCGCGCCGCGGCTCCTGTCCCGCGCAGACGACGATCGTGTCGGCGGCGATCAGCTGCGGCTGCCCGCCCACGCGGATGTGGAGCCCGGCGTCGTCGATGCGCTCGTAGGCGACGCCCGGGACCATCGCGACGCCGCGCCGCTTGAGCAGCGTGCGCCGGATCCAGCCGGTGGTCTTCGCGAGTCCCTCGCCGACCTTGCCCGGCTTGCGCTGCAGGAGCCAGACCTCGCGCGGCGAGCGCGGCTCCTCGGGCGCGACGACGCCGCCGCGGTTCGCGTAACGCAGGTCGATCCCCCATTCGCGCGGAAAGGCCTCGTCGTCCCCTTCTCCGCCGTGCGTCAGGAGCTCGCCCACGTCGAAGCCGATGCCGCCGGCGCCGATGATCGCCACGCGTGCGCCCGCCGCGCGCGTCCCCTGCACGATGTCGGCGTAGCTGGCGACCTTCGGGTGATCGATGCCGGGGATCTCCGGCGTCCGCGGCACGATGCCGGTGGCGAGGACGACGTGGTCGAATCCGGCGAGCGCGGCCGCGTCCGCGCGCGTGCCGAGGCGCAGCGTGACCCCGGTGCGATCGATCAGCCTGCGGAAATAGCGCAGCGTCTCGGCGAACTCCTCCTTCCCCGGGATGCGCTTCGCGAGGTTGAACTGGCCGCCGATCTCCTCGGCCGCCTCGAACAGCGTCACGTCGTGGCCGGCCTCCGCGGCCGTGGTCGCGCACGCGAGCCCCGCCGGGCCCGCCCCCACCACCGCGATGCGCTTGCGGCGCGCCGCGGGTTTGACGACGAGCTCGGTCTCGCGGCACGCGCGGGGATTGACGAGGCACGACGCGACCGTCCGCTCGAAGATCTGGTCGAGGCACGCCTGATTGCAGGCGATGCACGTGTTGATCTCGTCGGCGCGGCCGCCCGCCGCCTTCGCGACGAAGTCGGCGTCGGCGAGGAACGGGCGCGCCATCGACACCATGTCCGCGTCGCCGCGCGCGATCACGGCCTCGGCGACCGCCGGGTCGTTGATGCGGTTGGTGGCGATGAGCGGAATCCCGACCTCGCCCTTCATCCGCCGCGTGACCCACGCGAACGCGGCGCGCGGCACCATCGTCGCGATCGTCGGCACGCGCGCCTCGTGCCAGCCGATGCCCGTGTTGATGAGCGTCGCCCCGGCTCGCTCGACCGCCTTGCCGAGCGCGACGACCTCCTCCCAGGCGCTGCCGCCGTCGACGAGGTCGAGCATCGACAGGCGGTAGACGATGATGAAGTCGCGGCCGACCGCCTCGCGCGTCGCGCGCACGATCTCGACCGGGAACCGGATGCGGTTCTCGAAGGCTCCGCCCCACTCGTCGTCGCGGTGGTTGGTTCGCGGAGCGACGAACTGGTTGATCAGGTAGCCCTCGGAACCCATGATCTCGACGCCGTCGTAGCCGGCGCGCTGCGCGAGCCGCGCGCAGCGGACGTAGGCCGCAATGGTCTTCCGCACCCCCCAGCCGGTCAGCGCGCGCGGCTTGAACGGCGTGATCGGCGAGCGCACCGCCGACGGCGCGACCGACAGCGGATGCCAGGCGTAGCGGCCCGCGTGCAGGATCTGCAGCGCGATCTTGCCGCCGGCCGCGTGCACCGCCGACGTGATGAGCCGGTGCTTCGCGATCTGCCACGGAAACGAAAGCTGCGCCGCGCGCGGCTCGAGGCGGCCCCCGAAATTGGGGGCGATGCCGCCGGTGACGATGAGCCCGGCGCCGCCCCGCGCGCGCTCCGCGTAGAAGGCGGCGAGCCGGGCGTAGCCGTCCGGCGCCTCCTCGAGCCCGGTGTGCATCGAGCCCATCAGCACGCGGTTGGGCAGCGTCGTGAAGCCGAGGTCGAGCGGCGCTAGGAGATGCGGATAGGGTACAGACATGGATTGCGATGGCATCCGGACCCGACTGAAAATCGTCGCGAGGAGGCCGAGATGCAAGGCGCGAGGGGGCGAGAAACCGGAGCGTACAAAGTAGTACGTGAGGATTTCGAGCCCCCGAGCAACGAAGCGGTCGGCCCCACAGCAGATTTTCAGAGCGAGCGCGCGATGATTTCCTTCATGATTTCGTTAGTGCCGCCGTAGATCCGCTGGACGCGCGAGTCGGCGTACATCTGCGCGATCGGGTACTCGCGCATGTAGCCGTAGCCGCCGAAGAGCTGCAGGCACTCGTCGACGACCTGGCACTGCATGTCGGTCAGCCACCACTTCGCCATCGACGCGGTCTCGGTGTCGAGCGTGCCGGCGAGATAGCGCACGATGCACGAGTCGATGAACACGCGGCCGACGTGCGCAACCGTCTTCGCCTCGGCGAGCTTGAAGCGCGTGTTCTGCATCTCGATCAGCGCCTTGCCGAACGCCTTCCGCTCGCGCGCGTACTCGGTGGTGAGCCGCACGGCGCGCTCGATCACGGCCACGCCGTAGAGCGCGACGATCGTCCGCTCGTAGGGGAGTTCCTCCATCATCTGCGCGAAGCCCCGGCCTTCGCCGCCGCCGAGCATCGCGTCCGCCGGGATGCGGCAGTCGTCGAAGAAGAGCTCGGAGGTGTCCTGCCCCGGCATGCCGATCTTGTCGAGCGTCCGCCCGCGCCGGAAGCCCTCGAGGCCGTCGGTCTCGACCATCGCGAGCGAAATCCCCTTGGCGCCCGCCGCCGCGTCGGTCTTGGTCACGACCATCAGGAAGTTGGCGACCTGCCCGTTGGTGATGAACGTCTTCGAGCCGTCGAGAACGTACGCGTCGGCCTTCCGCACCGCGCGCGTGCGGATGCCCTGAAGATCGGAGCCCGCGCCCGGTTCGGACATCGCGATCGCGCCGACGAGCTCGCCGCTCGCGAGCCGCGGCAGCCAGCGGCGCTTCTGCGCCTCGGTGCCGTAGCGCTCGACATAGTGCGCGCAGATGTTGTGCACGGACTTGCCGAAGCTCGCGACGCCCGCGTAGGCGAGCTCCTCGAACACGATGCAGTCGTGGGCGAACGTCCCGCCGCTCCCGCCGTAGTCCTCCGGCGTGCCGCACAGCAGGAGTCCCATCGCCCCCATCTCGCGCCACGACGCGTCGTCGACGCGATGCGCCGCCTGCCATGCGGGCTCGCGCGGCGCGAGTTCGTCCACCACGAACCGGCGGACGGTGCCGCGAAACGACTCGAGCTCGTCGTCAAGCCAGGGCGAACGGTAGTTCATCGCCGGCGATCCTCAGGTCAGCGCGATCAGGGCGTCGCCGGCGACCTTGACCTCGCCCGCGTCGTTGGTCGCCTTGACCTCGACCTGCACGAGCCGCTCGCCATTGCGCTCGAGCTTCTTCGCGACGCGTCCCGTGCAGGTGATGCGCTCGCCGACGCGTGTCATGGCGGTGAAGCGGACGCCGAACTCGCGCAGGTCGCACTGCGGGGCCCACAGCGTGAGCAGGCGGCCGAGCCACGCCATCGACAGCATCCCGTGCGCGAGCACGTCGGGCAGCCCGGCGGCCCGGGCGAAGTCGATGTCGATGTGGATCGGGTTGTGATCGCCCGAGGCGCCGGCGTAGAGCGCGAGCATGGTCCGCGTGATGGGCGGCAGCGCGAGCGGGGGCAGCGTGTCGCCGACCTGCACCGAGTCGAAGGCGAGCGGCATCGCGCGAGCGTCAAGGGTCGACCACGACGATCGTCGCGCGCATCTCGGCCACCTTGACGCCGTGCTGGTTGGTGACTTCCGTCTCCTTGACGACGAAGGCCTTGCGGCTGCTCTTCTTCTGGAGGATGTCGGCGACCCGCGAGCGGACGGTAACCCGGTCGCCCGCGTAGATCGGATGGAAGTAGCGGAACAGCTCGCCGCCGTGCAGCACGCGCGCGATGTCCACCCCCATGTCGGTGATCCACTTGAACGGGTCGGGCATCTCGAGATCGAGGCACAACGCGAACGTGGGGGGCGCCGGCAGCGCCGGATGGCCCGCCGCGCGCGCGGCGGCCTCGTCGACGTACTCGGGGCGCGTCTCGCCGATCGCCTTCGCGAACAGGCGCAGCCGCCCCGCCTCCACGTCGGCGACGTGCGGCTCGATCGCCTTGCCGATGTGGCTCATGTCGATCATGGCCGTTGCCGTTCAGGCAGCGCGGTAGAGCGTGACGACGCACGCGCCGCCGAGCCCCAGGTTGTGCTGCAACGCGATCTTCGCGCCTTCGACCTGGCGCGGTCCCGCGCTGCCGCGAAGCTGCTGCGTCAGCTCGAAGCACTGCGCGAGTCCCGTCGCCCCGAGCGGGTGCCCCTTCGACAGGAGTCCGCCCGAGGGATTGGTCACGAAGCGGCCGCCGTAGGTGTTGTCGCCGTCGGCGACGAACTTCGCGCCGCCGCCCTCGGGGCACAAGCCGAGCGCCTCGTAGCTGATGAGCTCGTTCTGCGCGAAGCAGTCGTGCAGCTCGACGACGTCGACGTCCTCCGGTCCGACGCCTGCCGCCTCGTAGACCTGCCGCGCGGCCTCCTTCGCCATCCCGTAGCCGACGAGCTCCATCATGTCGTGCGACGCGAACGTGTCCGGGGTGTCGGTCGTCATCGCCTGCGCCGCGATCGCGACCCTCGCATCCTGCCCGTGACGCCGCGCGAAATCATCGGACACGAGCACCGCGGCCGCGGCGCCGCACGTCGGCGGGCACGCCATGAGCCGCGTCATGACGCCTTCCATCAGCACCGGCGAGGCGAGCACGTCCTCGACGCTCACTTCCTTGCGAAACAGCGCGAGTGGATTGTTCGCCGCGTGCCGGCTCGCCTTCGCCCGGATCCGCGCGAAGGTCTCCATCGTCGTGCCGTACTTCCTCATGTGCGCGAGCCCGGCGCCGCCGAAGTAGCGGATCGCGAGCGGGATCTCGGGATGGCCGACGAGCGCGTCCGTCTCCCGGTCGAAGGCGTCGAACGGCGTCGGGCGGTCGGGGAACTTGGCGGTGAGCGCGCCCGGCGCCATCTGCTCGAAGCCGACCGCGAGCGCGCAATCGACGGCGCCGCTGCCGACCGCCTGCCGTGCGAGGAACAGCGCCGTCGAGCCCGTCGAGCAGTTGTTGTTGACGTTGACGACCGGAATGCCGGTCATGCCGACCTCGTAGAGCGCCCTCTGGCCGGCGGTCGAGTCCCCGTAGACGTAGCCGGCGTAGGCCTGCTGCACGTCCCCGTAGCCGATGCGCGCGTCGGCCAGCGCCTCGCGCGCAGCGCGGGCCGCCATCACGTCGTAGGTTTCGCTGGCGCCGGGCTTGGCGAACGGGATCATGCCGATGCCGGCGACGAGGACGCTGCGAGTCATGATTTGCTTCCGGGATGCGTGATTGGCAATTGTATCGCGGGGGCGCACCGCCGGGCGACGGGCTCCCGCGAATGGCAATCATTCCGAACCGGCGCGTCGCGGCATCGGAACGCCGTTCCTCCGGCGCCCGAGCGCGTGCATGCCTCGGTCCGTCCGGTCCCGCGACCCGTGACTTGGCGGACCCCGAAACGCCGAGGCGCGACGTCCTCGCGCCGCGAGCTATCTCGTATGCTCCGACGCGATCATCCACTCGTGCGCCGGATCGTTCCGGAAGTGCCACACGCGCTGCGGCCCTGCCATCACGTTGAGGTAGTACGACGTGTAGCCGTGCGGGACGACGACCGGGTGGTAGCCCCGCGGGACGAGCACGACGTCGCGATCCTCGACGGTCAGCGCCTCGTCCAGCGTGCGGTCGTCCGTGTACACGCGCTGGAACGCGAAGCCCTGGGGCGGATCGAGCCGGTGGTAGTACGTCTCCTCGAGCGAGCTCTCGGCCGGAACGGCGTCGGTGTCGTGCTTGTGCGGCGGATAGCTCGACGAGTGTCCGGGCGGCGTGATCACCTCGACCACGAGCAGCGACTCGGCCGGCGCGTCCTGCGGCAGGATGTCCCGGACGTATCGCGTGTTCGATCCCTGTCCGCGCACCGTGCGGCGCATCGCCGCCGGCTCGATCAGCCGCGGCGCGACTCCCTTTGCCGCCGGCGCGAAGCACAGCGCGATCTCCGCGGCCGTCGTCGCGGCGATCCGGTACTCGCGACCGGGTGGCAGGTAGACCGCGTGCGGCGCGACGTCCTCGAACGGGCTTGCCCGCTTGCCGAGGCCCCGCCAGTGAAGCTCGCCGCTCTCGACGTCGACCTTGCCCGCGACGACGACGACGCAGAGTTCGCGGGCGCCCGTCGCGCCCGCGTGCGTCTCCCCCGCCGCGAGGCGGAGCGCCTCGAAGCCGACGCGCTTCCATCCCGCGGATTCGGGGGTCACCCGCGCAATCGTCGCGCCTGCGCTCGACGCCTTGACGATGAGCGGCGAAGTCAAGCGGAAGCCCCCTGTCTTCCGGCCGCGGCCGCCGCGCGCGCGACGGCGTCGACCTTGCCGTCGACCAGCGCGCGGAGCAGCCGATAGGCCATGTCGGCGTAACGATACGCCGGCGCGACCGCCGGGTCCTGCTCCCCCTCGACGACGAGCCAGCCGCGGTAGCCCGCGCCGCGAAGGATCGCGACCACCCGCGCGAAGTCCACGCAGCCCTCGCCCGGCGTGCTGAATGCGCCGTTGATCACCGCCTCGAGGAAGCTCCAGCCGCGGTTGCGCGCCATCCGCGCGACGTGTGGCCGAACGTCCTTGCAGTGCACGTGGACGACGCGCGCGACGTGCTTCGCGAGCTCGGTCGGCGCGTCACCGCCAGCGAACGTCACGTGTCCGGTGTCGTGCAGCAGCCCCACCTCGGGTCCCGTGACCGCCATCAACCGGTCGACGTCGTCGGCCGTCTCGACGTAGGCGCCCATGTGGTGATGATAGGCGAGCCGAACACCGCGCGCGGCGGTGTGGCGTGCGAACGCGGTCACGCGCTCGCCGTACGCCTTCCACTCGGCGTCGCTGCGGAAGCGCGGGCGGCGCGCGAGCGCCTCCGGCCGGCCCTGGATCGAGTCGGCGACCTCGCCGTAGACCATCACCTGCGCGCCGTTCGCGGCGAGCAGCTCGAGGTGCGGGCCGACGCGGGCGGTCTCCTCGTCGACCGAGTCGCGCGCGAGCTGTCCCGAGTACCAGCCCGACACGCAGGCGAGGCCGTGGCGGGCGAGCACCGCAGCGAGCGCCTTCGGCTCGCGCGGGAACTTGTTGCCGAGCTCGAAGCCCTCGTAGCCGATCGCCTTCCCCTCTGCCAACGCCGTCTCGAGCGGCGTCTCGCCGCCGAGCGACGGCAGGTCGTCGTTGGTCCACGAGATCGGGTTGATGCCGATGCGCACGTCGAGCGCCGTCACGGCTTCTGTCCTCTCTTGCCCTCGTCGTAGGCGGCGCGCGCCGCGCGTACCTTCGGCGATTCCGACACCTCGGGCACGCCGACCTCCCACCACCAGCCGCCGGCCTCCGTCGCGCGCCGCGGATCGGTGTCGATGACGACGACGTACGTCCCCTCGGCGCTCCGCGCTCGCGCGAGCGCAGCCTCCAGCTCGCGGATCGAGCCGACGTGCTCCGCCTGCGCCCCCAACGACTTCGCGTGCGCGGCGAAGTCGATCGCCGGCGCCGTTCCCTTCCCCTGCGCACAGTCGTCGAGCAGGTTGTTGAACGCCTCTCCGCCGCACGCCGCCTGCAGCCGGTGGATGCAGCCGTAGCCCCGGTTGTCGAGCACGACGACGACGAGCTTCGTGCCGAGCATCACGGAGGTTGCGATCTCCGAGTTGAGCATCAGGTAGCTGCCGTCGCCGACCAGCACCACCACCTCGCGCTCGGGCCGCGCGAGCTTGACGCCGATGCCGCCCGCGATCTCGTAGCCCATGCACGAGTAGCCGTACTCGACGTGATAGGCGCCCGGTACGGCGGCGCGCCAGAGCTTGTGCAGCTCGCCCGGCAGCGAGCCCGCGGCGCAGACGACGATGTCGTCCTCGGCCGAGCGCGGGTGCCGCTGCACGGCGCCGATCACCTCGCCGTCGTACGGGAGCGCGGGCGGCGCGACGTCGCGCACGCCGACGATCGCCGACACGACGTCGCGCCACGACTGCGCCTCCCGCCGCGCGCGTGCGGTCCACGCCGCATCGGCCGTCCAACCCGACAGCCGCGAGGCGAGGGCGTCGAGCGTGGCCGCGGCGTCGCCCGTCACCGCGAGCGCGTGCCATTTGCCCGCGTCGAAGGCGCTCACGTTGATCGCGACGAGCCGTGCCTGAGGAAACAGCGAATGCGAGCCGGTCGTGAAGTCCTGGAGGCGGGTACCGACCGCGAGCACGACGTCGGCTTCGCGCGCGAGCGCATTGGCGGCGGTGCCGCCGGTGACGCCGATCGGGCCTGCCTGCAACGGGTGGTCCCACGCGAGCGCGCCCTTGCCCGCCTGCGTCTCCGTCACCGGGACCCCGTGCGCCTCGACGAAGCGCGCGAGCGCCCGCGCGGCGCCGTCGCTGTAGAGGACGCCGCCGCCGCCGATCACCACGGGCCGCTTCGCCGTGCGCAGCACCGCGGCCGCCGTCTCGAGGTCGGCGGCCGGCGCAGCCACGACGCGTCCGACGACGACGCGCGGCGCAAAGAAGTCGGCCGGATAGTCGAACGCGGTGGCCTGCACGTCCTGCGGCAGCGCGAGCGTCACCGGGCCGCAGAGCGCGGGATCCGTCAGCACCGAGATGGCGCGCGGGAGCGACGACAGGAGCTGCGCCGGATGGACGATCCGGTCGAAGTAACGCGACACCGGCCTGAAGCAGTCGTTGGCGGAGACGCGGCCGTCGTCGAAGTCCTCGACCTGCTGCAGCACCGGATCCGGCGCGCGCGAGACGAAGATGTCGCCCGGCAGGAACAGCACCGGCAGGCGGTTGACGTGCGCCGTCGCGGCTGCGGTGACGAGGTTGGTCGCCCCCGGCCCGATCGACGTCGTGCACGCCATCATCCGTCGCCGGAACTGCGCCTTGGCGTACGCGATGGCCGCGTGCGCCATCGCCTGCTCGTTGTGCGCGCGGTAGGTCGGCAGCTCGGCGCGATGTCGGTAGAGCGCTTCGCCGACGCCCGCGACGTTGCCGTGACCGAAGATCGCCCAGACGCCGGCGAAGAGCGGCACCTCGCGGCCCTCGACCCAAGTGCGCTGCGCGACGAGGTAGCGGATCAGCGCCTGCGCCATCGTCAACCGGACGGTGCTCATCGCGTCCCTTCCCTTCTCGCTCCTCGCCAGGCGTCGATCAGCGCCTCGAAGTTCTTCCGCACACCGGCGACGAGACCGTCGTCGTCGACGGCGTTTGCGAGCCACGCGCGCGCGGGCTCGCCGAAGATCGTGCGGCCCACGGCGAAGCCGCGGCACGTCGCGCTTCCGGCGGCGTCGGCGAAGCCGCGTGCGAGCTCGGCGACCGGCGCGTTGAGACCGAGCAGCACGACGCCGCGGCAGTACGGGTCGCGCTCCGCGATCAGCGCGTCGAGCGTTGGCCAGCTCTCGCGTGCGGGTGGCGGAAGCTTCCACCACTCGGGGTAGATGCCGAGGTTGTAGAGGCGCTTGACCGCGCGCACCAGCACGTCGGGCCCCGCCGGCAGATGCCTGGGCGGCACGATTTCGAGCAGCAGCTCGTGGCCGCTCGCCTGCACCGCGTCGTAGAGAGCGCGCACCTGCGATTCGTTCTCGAGGCGGTTCACGACGTCGTCGTCGGGGTGCAGCGGCACGAGGCACTTGACGACGTGCTCGACGGGCCAGGCGATCAGCGTCGTGCCGACCGAGCGGCCATGCTCGAAGACGACCGGATTGGATCCGGGCAGCTCGACCGGCCGGCCGATCCACCAGCCCCGGCCGGTGGCGGCGTTGAGAGCGTCCTGGCCGTAGCGGTCGTCGCACAGGAGTCCCACGCGGCCTTCGAGCCCGCGCGCCGCCTCCGTTTCGGTGACCGCGCGCACGAGGAGCCGCTTGAGCGCGGGAATCCGCCGCTCCTCCGCGCCGGCCGCGCGCGCGAGCTCGAAGAACGGATCGCGGTGATCGAAGGCGAAGACGAAGAGCTCGGGTCGCGGCGTGCGCGGGGCGGTGACGCGATGGAGCCTCGTGAGCGCGGCGTCCTTCTCGGGCTGCGGGATCCGCTCCGCGTTCGCGAGATAGTGGTCGAGCTCGACCCGCGTCGGCATCGCCGGCGCGCAACCGTGCCGCGAGACGACGAGCGCGCCGCACGCGTTCGCGTAGCGGCAGCACGCATCGTAGTCCTCGCCGCGGAGCCAGCCCGACAGGAAGCCCGCGTTGAACGCGTCGCCCGCGCCGAGGACGTTCAGCACCTCGACCTTGACGCCGCGGCCGTTGAACGCCTCGTCGAGCGATGCCGGGATCGCGCCGTCGATCACCGCGCAGCCGAGCGGCCCGCGCTTGACGACGAACGTCGCCTTCGTGAGACGGCGCACCGCCTTCAACGCCACGATGATGTCGGTGCTGCCCCCGGCGATCGCGAACTCCTCGATCGTGCCGATGACGAGATCGAACGACGGCAGAAGCCCCTGCAGGTGCTTCGTCACCGTGCTGCTCGCAATGAACCGGGTCTCGCCGTCGCCGCGCGCGGTCAGCCCCCACAGCACGGGCCGGTAGTCGATGTCGAGGATCGTCCGCACGTCGTGCGCCCGCGCGCGCTCGAGCGCGAGCGTGCCGACGCGGTGGACGTGCGGCGTCGAGAAGTGCGTGCCGGTGATGAGGAGCGCCTTCGACCGCGCGAGGAACTCCGCGGCGACGTCCGCCTCTTCGACCGCCATGTCGGCGCAGTTCTCGCGCAGGAAGATCAGCGGGAACGTGTCGCGGTCCTTGATCCCGAGCACGACGCCGCCCGTGAGCCGCGCCGGATCGACGCTGACGTGCGAGACGTCGCAACCTTCCTTCGCGAGCGTCTCGACGAGGAAGCGGCCCATCGCGTCGTCGCCGATGCGCGACGCCATCGCCGCCCTGAGCCCGAGCCGCGCGCAGCCGAACGCCGTGTTCGCGGACGAGCCGCCCAGGTACTTGGCGAAGCTCGCGACGTCCTCCAGCCGCGCGCCGATCTGCTGCGCGTAGAAGTCGACGGCGAGGCGGCCCAGGCAGACGACGTCGAGCGGGCGTCCGGGAGCGAAACGGGTCTCGTTCTTCATGGAGGGAACGCGGGCCGCAGCGTGGCGGAGCATCGGGCTGCGGATTTCCGGTAACATACAAAGAGTTCGAGACCCGCGCAACCCGCGCGCCCAGGCGCTCCAATCCCATGATCGACGCTGCGCTCTTCGGCGCCGGCCGCATCGGCACGATCCACGCCGGCAATCTCGCCCGCGAGGCCGGCGCCCGCCTCAAGTACGTCGTCGACCCGAACGCGAAGGCCGCGCAGGCGCTCGCCGAGCGCCACGGCGCGAGCGTCGCGACGACCGCCGAGGTCTTCGCGGACAAGGCTGTCGGCGTCGTGCTGATCTGCTCGTACACCGACACGCACGCGGACCTGATCCGCTCGGCCGCGGAGTCGGGCAAGCAGATCTTCTGCGAGAAGCCGGTCGACCTCGACCTCGCCCGGGCGCGCGCGTGCGCGGAGACCGTCAAGAAGGCCGGCGTCACGTGCCTCATAGGCTTTCAGCGCCGCTACGATCCCACGTTCTCGGCGCTGAAGGCGCGGATCGTCAAGGGCGAGATCGGCACGCCCGAGATGCTGGTCGTGACGAGCCGCGATCCCGGCGCGCCGCCGATTCCGTACATCCGGAGCTCGGGCGGCATCTTCAAGGACATGCTGATCCACGACTTCGACATCTTCCGCTGGATCCTCGACGACGAGGCCGAGACGGTCCACGCGAACGCGTCGTGCCTGACCGACCCCGCGATCGCCGAGGCGGGCGACGCCGACTGCACGGCGGTGACGATCCGCACGAAGCGCGGCCGGCTCTGCCAGATCAACACGAGCCGGCGCGCGGCGTACGGCTACGACCAGCGCTTCGAGGTCCTCGGCAGCGAGGGGATGCTGCAGGCCGGCAACCACGCGCCGACCGAAGTCGTCGCGAGCACCGCGACCGCCGTCAGCCGCGACCTCCCCGAGCACTTCTTCCTCGAGCGCTACCGCGCCGCCTACGCGAACGAGATGGCGCACTTCTTCGCCGTGCTCGCAGGGCGCGAGAAGCTCCGCACGACGATCGACGACGGTGTGAAGGCGCTCGAATTGGCCGACGCCGCGACGACGTCGTGGAAGGAAGGGCGGATCGTGCGGCTCTAGCGTGCTGAGTCAGAAATTCGCTCGACAGCTCGCGGCGAAATCAGGCGCCATGCTGCGTTGCTCGGCCTCACCGTACCACGCGGTACGCTTCGGCCTCGCGCCTTGCCTGACACCTGATTTCAGCCGCTCCATTATCTTCGGAACTTCTGACTCAGCACACTAGCCGCGCCGCGCGGTTCACGAACCGGCCTACCACCGCAGCGGCGCGCCGTACCCCGTGAGCTCCAGGTAGCCGCGGCCTTTGCTGCCGTCCGTCCCGGTCGCGCGCACCGCGCCCTCCCAGTAGACGGTGCCGGTGCTCGCGCGCGAATCGAGCTCCTGGTCGTCGAACAGCGGATCGACGGCGTAGTCGACGCCGCCGGCGCCGACGGTCATCGCCACCGGATATTCGCCATCCGTCCGCGGCGAGCGCCACGTCCGGCGCGGCGCGAAGCGGATGTCCGACGGCGCGAAGGTCCGGACGCGGCCGTCGCCTCCACGCCAGGTCCCGCCCGCCCACAGCACCCCGCCCGCGCGATCGCGCATCCGGAACGCCATCAGCGCCGCACCGTCGTCGAAATTGATACCGGTCCAGTCCCAGCCGCTGGCGCCGGCGGCCATGTACTCGCTCGACCACTCGTGATCGAGCCACGCGACGCCGCGCACGCCGAGCGTCGTGCCGTCGAGCGCGATCGTCCCCGAGACCGCGAGCTGCGGCCGGCTGTAGTACCAGCTCGCCTGCGCCGGAAGCGGTCCCTTGCGCGACACGCCGGCGTCGCCGTTCGGGAGCGGGGGCTCGCGCGCCGCGAAGCTCAGGTTCAACTCGAAATCGCGGGCGCCGATCCGCGCGCTATAGACGTCGTCCGCAAGCTCGAGCGACCAGTCGTCGATGGCGACGCGCGTCGTCTGCACGCTGGCCTCGGCGAGCCCGAAGCCCGCGCGCGCGGCGCGCTGGTCGTGACGGAGCCGGCCGTGCACCGGATCGGCGATCGCCGCGTGCGCGAACAGGAGCTGTCGCGGCGCGAAGGCGCTGGGATTCGATTCGGCGATCCGGGGGCGGTGGCGGAAGAACGTCACCTGCACGCCGTAGTCGCGGCCCGCGTCGTCCCTCACCCATCCGGTCACGTACCACCACTCGGTGCGGTAGTCGGGGTGGCTGCCGTGGTCGCGCGGAAAGGCGAGCGGACGTCCAGGCGCGACCGGCGGATAGCCGTCGTCGGCCCAGACCCGGGCCGAGGCAGCGGCCAGCGCCAGCATGCCGCCCAGGAATCGCCGGCGCTTCACCAATCCTCCTTCACGGCGCCCACCACGTCCGCCCCCATCGCCCGCCG
>DASQBO010000132.1:0-3128 GCA_035635175.1 Casimicrobiaceae bacterium
CAGCTCTACATCGGCGACGGCCGCAAGCCGTTCAAGGTCGGCCATCTGCTGCTGTTGCAGGGCGGCAAGAGCGTCGAGATCGACAAGGCGGTGCCCGGTGACATCGCGGCCGTCGCGAAGGTCGACGAGATCGAGTTCGACTGCGTGCTGCACGACTCGCACGACGAGGACCACATCCACATGCGTCCGCTCGAGTTCCCGGTGCCCATGCACGGGGTCGCGATCACGCCGAAGAAGCGCGGTGACGAGCAGCGGATCTCGGACGTCCTGCACCGGATGATCGCCGAGGACCCGACGATAGTCGTCGAGCACGACGCGACGACCAACGAGACCGTGCTGCGCGCGCTCGGTGACCTGCATCTCCGGTCGATCCTCGAGCGGATGAACGCGCAGTACAAGATCGAGATCGAGACGCGTCCGCCGCGCATTCCGTACCGCGAGACGATCACCGCCAACGCCGAGGGCTTCCATCGCCACAAGAAGCAGACCGGCGGCGCGGGCCAGTTCGGAGAGGTGTCGCTGCGGGTCGAGCCGCTCGCCCGCGGCGCCGGTTTCGAGTTCGTCGACCAGACCAAGGGCGGCGTGATTCCGCACCAGTTCATGCCCGCTGTGCAGAAGGGCGTCGAGCAGGTGCTCGCGACGGGCGCGGTCGCGGGATTCCCGCTGCAGGACGTGCGCGTCGTCGTCCACGACGGCAAGCACCATGCGGTCGACTCGAAGGAGGTGGCGTTCGTCGCAGCCGGCAAGAAGGCTTTCCTGGACGCGATCGAGAAGGCGCGGCCGATCGTGCTCGAGCCCATCGTCAGCGTCGAGGTGATCTGCCCGGAAGGCAACACCGGCGACATCGCGGGCGACCTCTCGTCGCGGCGCGGCCAGGTCACGGGGACGACCGGCCTCCAGCCGGGCATCATCGCGATCAACGGGCTCGCGCCGCTGGTCGAGCTCGAAGGCTATTCTGCGCGGCTCAAGTCGGTGACGGGCGGGCACGGCTCGTGGTCGATGCAGCTTTCGCACTACGAGCAGGCGCCGCCCAACCTGCAGCAGCAGCTCGCCGCCGAATTCAAGAAGTCGCGGCGGCAGGAAGAAGACTGAAGCGCGCACCGGCGGTGGGCGGATCCGGCCCCGTCCGGGCCGGCGTCGCCGCGGGAGGAGGGCGCGAATGCAGCTCGCGGTGTTCGGCGCGACGGGCGGGACCGGGCGGGCGCTCGTCGCCGCGGCGCTCGAGCACGGCTGGACCGTGCAGGCGTTCGTGCGCACGCAGGCGGGCGCGAGGCTGCCGCTGCCTCCCGGCCTCGACGTCGTGCGGGGGAACGCGGAGCGGCCCGAAGACATTCGGAGGACGGTGCGCGGCGCGAGGGCGGTGTGTTGCGTGTTCGGCCCGCGGCCGGGCGACTCTCGCCCCTTCTGCGCGCAGCTCACGCGGCGGATCGTCGACGCGATGCTCGAGGAAGGAGTCCGCCGCCTCGTCTGCGTCACCGGCGCGATGATCGGCGAGCTGCCCGCGAACGTGAGCCCCGCGCTCCGCGCGATGGCCGTGGTCGCGCGACGGCGGTTTCCCGAGCTCATGGCGGATCGCGCGGAGCAGGAGACGGTCGTCGCGCGGAGCGCGCTCGACTGGACCCTGGTCAAGCCGCCGCGACTGACGACAGGCCTGCGGACGGGTACCGTGCACGCCGATCCGGCTCTTCCGGTCGGGATCCTTTCCCGGATCGGGCGGCAGGACCTCGGCGAATTCGTCTTTCGCGCGACGACGCAGGATCGCTTCGTCCGCCAGCGCGTGTACGTTCGAAACTAGGCGCCCGAGCATGGCGCCCGCCTCGCGCACCGTCGCCGTCTTCGCCGCCGTCGGCGCGATCGTGGTTCCGCTCGTCGCGACGCTGGCCGGGTCGGCGCTGCGCTCGCTCGCGCCGGAGGTGGGCGGCGCGCTCGCGCTGCTGCACGACGTCCGTCTCCTGCTGTGGCCCATGTCGAGGCTGTTCGACGCCGCCGAGGCGAGCCGGCACTGGCTCTATCTGCCGCTCGCGACCGTGCTCTCGAACGCGCTGATCTACGGGGCTATCGGCGCGCTCGCCGCGTGGGGCCGCGCCGTGCCCGCGGCGTTCTTCGCCGCGGTCGCCGTTGCAATCGCGGCGATCGCCGGCGCGCATTTCGCGTTCGACACCGGCATCGGCGCCCCCGCCATCGCCGCCGCGGTCGCGGTCACCGCATTGATCGCGCACCGGGTCGCCACGCGAACGTCTCGCCCGGTCGCGCACGATCGCTGATAGGGACGCGGGGCGATGCGAGGAGAGGCGCCCGAACGAGGCCGTTCGTCCGGAACAGCGCGAACTGCCGGGACGGAGGAAGTCAGCGACCTGCCGCGGCGGCCTTGCGCGCGGGGCCGACGGTGAGCTCGTCGAGCACGCGCTCGACGCCCGGCTGCGCGCGGACGAACGCGACGAGCGCTCTCCGCTCGGCCTTCGTCCGTACACAGCCCTGCAGCGTGACGAACTTCCGCGTCGTCGTGATCCAGACCGAGGTGTCGGCGAAGCGGCGTTCGGAGGCGAGCGCCGCGCGGACCCGCTCGTTGATCTCGGGGTCGCGCCGGTACGCGCCCCCGGGCTCGCACCGACCCTCGAGCGCGCACGTCGTCCCGCGCTCGGCGCGCTCGTGCGCGATGATCCGCATCCGCTCCGGCGAGACGTAGGGCGGCGCGACCTCGGGGCAGCCCACGAGGCCGCGCGTGGCCTGCGCGAACGGGTCGAGCAGCACGGCATCGCCCGGCGGCACGCCGGCCGCCTGCGCGAAGGCCGCGATCGTCGCCAGCGCGCACGCGAGCCCGCGGCTCATGCCGCCGCAGCCTTGAAGAGCGCGAGCGCCCGTGCCCGTGCGTTCGCGTGGTCGACGATAGGCGCGGGGTAGTCGCGGCCGACGATCACGTTCCTCTTGCGCTGGGCGGCCGAGGCGACGAGCCACGGCGCGTGGATCTCCTCGCCTTCGAGCGCCCCGATCTCCGGGACGTAGCGCCGGATGAACGCCCCTTCCGGATCGAACCGCCTGGACTGCGTGACCGGATTGAAGATGCGAAAGTACGGCTGCGCGTCGCATCCGGTCGACGCCGCCCACTGCCATCCGCCGTTGTTCGACGC
>DASQBO010000133.1:0-2079 GCA_035635175.1 Casimicrobiaceae bacterium
GTCCGCTTCCTGGGCGGAGACTGGGGCCGGGCGCTGCAGATCGAGCTGTTGTTCGTCGGGGTCCTGTTCTCCGTGTTCGTCGCCTCGTCCGGACGTTTCCGCTCGAGTCTCTCCGTGTTCGTCAGCAAGCACTTCTTTTCCTACCGCTTCGATTACCGCACCGAATGGCTGCGTTTCACGCGCACGCTCGCTGCCGAAGGCTCGCTCCATGCCGTGGAGGTCAACAGCATCAGGGCGCTCGCGGATCTCGTCGAGAGCCCGGCCGGCGTGCTCTGGCTGCGCGACGAGAGCGGAAGCTTTCGGCCGGCCTCGCGGTGGAACATGGCGGCCGTCGAGGGTGTGGAACCTGCCGACGGATCGCTGGTCCGCTTCCTCGAGCGCACGGCATGGATCGTTCACCTCGACGAATGCCGGACCGACACGGCGGGCTACCCGGATCTCGCGCTGCCTGCGTGGCTTGCCGCGGTGCCTGCGGCCTGGCTGGTCGTCCCGCTGCTCTCGGGGACCGAGCTCCTCGGATTCGTGGTGCTCGCGGCGCCGCGTACGCCGATCGACGTGAACTGGGAGGTGCGCGACCTTCTCAAGACGGCGAGCCGGCAGGCGGCGAGCTACCTGGGCCA
This sequence comes from Casimicrobiaceae bacterium, assembly GCA_035635175.1. Lineage (GTDB taxonomy): Bacteria > Pseudomonadota > Gammaproteobacteria > Burkholderiales > Casimicrobiaceae > CAIWHR01. The sequence goes on from DASQBO010000133.1 coordinate 621, forward strand.
GATCCGGGCGACCGAGGCGCTGCTCGAGGCGCGCAAGTTCGACGCGTTCAACCGGATGTCCGCATTTGTGGTGCACGACCTGAAGAACCTGGTCGCGCAGCTTTCGCTCATGCTCCGCAACTCCGAGCGCCATCGCGACAATCCCGAGTTCCAGCGCGACATGCTCGCCACGGTCGCGCACGTCGTGGAGCGGATGAACCAGCTGATGCTGCAGCTGCGGATGGGCACGACGCCGATCGACAAGCCGCGTCCGATCGACCTCGCGCCGCTCGTGCGCCGCGTCTGCGCGGCCAAGTCGGGCGGCGATGGGCGCATCGAGCTGGACCTGGCGCCGGGCGTCCAGGCGATCGGGCACGAAGAGCGCCTCGAGCACGTGATCGGTCACCTCGTCCAGAATGCGCTCGACGCGACGGCGGGTGGCGGCCGCGTGACGGTGCGCCTCGCCCGTGACGGCGCCTTCGCCGCGCTCGAGGTCGCCGACACCGGCACGGGCATGAGCGCCGAGTTCGTTCGCGATAAACTATTCAAGCCGTTCGCGACGACGAAGGCCGCGGGGATGGGCATCGGCGTCTACGAGAGTTCGCAATACCTGGCCGGAATCGGCGGGCAGATCGCGATCGACAGCGCACCGGGCGCGGGCACGCGCGTCCGGGTGCGGCTGCCGGCGGGCGACGATGCGGCCGTGACCGCCGGGACATGGAAGGACGTGGCGTGAGCGCCGCCGGGCCGTCCCGAGGACGCCTGCGCGAGCAGGGCGAAGCCAAGGCCCGCAGGGCGCGTCTGCGAGCGCGGGCGGCGGCCGACCTCGAGCAGCAACCTGCTGTAATCGCAGGGGCGGAGGCCGCGAACAACTCCCCCTCGGGGGGCAGCGCAGCGGCGCAAGCCGCAAGCGTGGGGGTTCTGTGACCGAAACGCGCAAGCCGCTCTTGATCGTCGAGGACGACCCGGCGCTGCAGAAGCAGATGCAGTGGGCGTTCGACGGCTACGAGACGATCGTCGCCGCCGATCGCGAGAGCGCGATCGCGCAGTTGCGCCGCCACGAGCCGGCCGTCGTCACGATGGATCTCGGGCTGCCGCCCCATCCGGACGACCCCGGCGAGGGCCTCGCGCTGCTCGAGGAGGTCCACGCGCTCGCGCCGGAGACCAAGGTGATCGTGCTCACGGGGCAGAACGACCGCGCGAACGCGGTCAAGGCGATCGCCCTCGGCGCGCACGATTTCTGCACGAAGCCGTTCGAGCCCGAGCTTCTCAATTGGGCCGTGGAGCGGGCGTTCCGCGTCCACGAGCTGCAGGAGGAGAACCGGCGGCTGCAGGCGTCGCAGCAGTCGCCCGCGATGTCGGGCATCCTCACGCGCGATCCGGAGATGCAGCGGATCTGCCGCACGGTCGAGAAGGTTGCGCCGACGTCCGCGACGGTGCTGATCCTGGGCGAGTCCGGCACGGGGAAGGAGCTCTTCGC
>DASQBO010000134.1:0-2889 GCA_035635175.1 Casimicrobiaceae bacterium
TCCGGTCCGTCATCGACGCCGCGCTCGTCGGCGAACCCGACGCGATCCTGCTGACCGAGTTCGTCGGGGACGCGCCCGACGCGCTGCTCCGGCGCCTCGCGGATCTCGACGCGCTGATGGGCGAACTCGGCCTGCCCGGCAGCGTCGTCCGGCTCGTCGACGCCGGCGCGCAGAAGGGGCTGTGGGAGGTGCGCAAGGCGGGGCTCAACATCATGATGAGCCTGCGCGGCGACGGCAAGCCGGTCTCGTTCATCGAGGACTGCGCGGTGCCGCTCGAGCATCTGGCCGACTACGTCGAGCGGCTCACCGAGATCTTCCGCCGGCACGGCACGCGCGGCACGTGGTACGCGCACGCTTCCGTGGGAACGCTGCACGTGCGGCCGATTCTCGACATGCGGCGCGACGGCGCGGCGAAGATGCGGGCGATCGCCGAGGAGGCGAGCGCTCTCGTGCGCGATTACAAGGGCGCGTATTCGGGCGAGCACGGCGACGGCCTCGTGCGGAGCGAGTGGGTCGCGTGGCAGTTCGGCGCGCGCCTCACGCGCGCGTTCGAGGAGATCAAGGCGCTGTTCGATCCGGGCAACCTCATGAATCCCGGCAAGATCGTCCGGCCGACGCGGATGGACGACCGCGCGCTGTTCCGCTACCCGCCCGGCTACGAGGTGCAGGCCCTCGCGACCGGCCTCGACTGGTCGGCGTGGGACGTCCACTACGACGCGGTGGCCGACGTCGTCACGGCGCCCGGGACCGGCGGCGATCCCGCGCGCGGGCTCGCGAAGGCCGTCGACATGTGCAACAACAACGGCCACTGCCGCAAGTTCGACGCCGGCACGATGTGCCCGAGCTACCGCGTCACGAAGGACGAGATTCACCTGACGCGCGGGCGCGCGAACACGCTGCGGCTCGCGCTGGCGGGGCAGCTCGGGCCCGACTTCGCGTCGCAGGCGGTGCGCGGCGCGCTCGAGCTCTGCGTGAGCTGCAAGGGCTGCCGCCGCGACTGCCCGACGGGCGTCGACATGGCGAAGATGAAGATCGAGGTCAACCACCAGTGGCAGCGTGCGCACGGCATCGCGCTCAAGGACCGCGCGATCGCGCACCTGCCGCGGTGGGCGCCGTGGGCGGCGCGCTGGCCCTGGCTCGCGGGCCTGCGTGACACGCTGCCGGGCGCCGCTCGGCTGTCCGAAGCCTGGTGGGGCCTGTCGGCACAGCGGTCGCTGCCGCGCTTCCGGCGCGACACGTTCCTCCGGTCGCTGCGCGGCCGGGCCGATCCGGACGCCGCCGACGTCGTGCTGCTCGTCGACACGTTCACCGAGTATTTCGAGCCGGAGAACGCCCACGCCGCGCTGGCCGTGCTCGAGGCGGCGGGGCGCCGCGTGACGATCGCCCGCCCGCGTGCCGACGATGCGGAGCCGGCGCGCCCGTTGTGCTGCGGCCGGACGTTTCTCGTCGCGGGCCTGCTCGACGAGGCCAGGCGCGAGGCACGCCGCATGACGGCCGCGCTGGCGCCGCACGTCGCGCGGGGTGCCTGCGTCGTCGGGCTGGAACCGTCCTGTCTCCTCACGCTGCGCGACGAATTCCTGGTCCTGGGACTCGGCGCCGCCGCGCCGCCGCTCGCCGAGCGCGCGTTCCTGATCGAGGAATACCTGGCGCGGGAACATCGCGCGGGGCGCCTGCGGCTGCCGCTCGTCGCGCTGCCCGAGAGGCGCGCGCTCGTGCACGGCCATTGCCACCAGAAGGCGTTCGACGCGTTCTCGGCGGTGCGCGACGTGCTGCGGCTCGTGCCCGGCCTCGCCGTCGACGTCGTCGAATCGAGCTGCTGCGGCATGGCCGGGAGCTTCGGCTACGAGGCGGCGCACTTCGACGTGTCGATGCGGATGGCGGAGCTTTCGCTCCTGCCGGCGGTGCGGGCCGCGGACGCCGCGACGCTGGTCGTCGCCGACGGCACGAGCTGCCGCCACCAGATCGCGGACGGCACGCGAGCAAGCGGCCGCCGCGATGCGCAGCACGCGATCCGCGTGCTCGCCCGCGCGCTCGATCCCGCGCGCCCCGGGGCATGATCGCCGTCGACGTTCCGCTTTGCGTGACTTCAGCGAGGGCCCACGCGATGCCCTCTTGCTCTTCTGCGCGCGACCCCCGGCTGCTCGCGGTCGGCAGCGCGCGGGGGGCTCAGGACGACGCGAGGGCGTCGGCGAAGCTGCGCCAGGAGAAATCCTTGCGCGTCGCCCGTGCGCGCGCCTCCGCGTCGGCCAGGTCGGCGATGCGATCCTGGCATTGCGCGGTCGCGCTCGCCATGAGGGGCTCGACGCCGGCTTCGCGCAGCGTCGCCGCGACCTCGCGCATCTCGGCCGCGCGGCGGCGGCCGTGCACGACGACGCGGCTCACGAGGTAGTCGGCCCGCTCGTCCCACTTCATCTGCGGAAACGTCTCCTCGAGCGAGGCGAGCACGCGGTCTTCGACGCCGTAGCGCCGCGCCCCGAGCATGCACTCGACGACGAGCGCCTCGATGCCCTTGATCATGACGCTCCGGCACATCTTGATCGCCGACGCGGTGCCGACGTCGTCCGCGACGACCTCGAGCCTCATCCCGGCCGGCGCGAGGCGCGCCGCGAGGTCCGCCGCCGCCGCTCCGCCGAGGAGGATCGGCACCTCGAGCCCGTACGGCGGCACCGGCGCCATCACCGCGACGTCGACGTAACGGCCGCCCGCGTCCTCGATCAGCTTCGCGTTCGTGCGCTTGGTGCCCGGCGACACCGAATTGAGGTCGGCGAAGATCTGTCCCGGGACGAGCGATGCGGCGGCCTCGCGCGCGACGTCGGTCGAGGAGGTCGCCGTGACCGCGGACACGATGAGGCGGGCGCCGGCGATCGCCTCGCGGTGCGACTCGGCCAT
>DASQBO010000135.1:0-6567 GCA_035635175.1 Casimicrobiaceae bacterium
GTCGAGAAGAGCGCCGTGACCGGCACGTCGAGCGCCTTGAGCGCGCCGTCGACCTGCTCCTTGATGTCCTTGCGGCCGCGGGCGTAGGCGACGATGTAGCGCGCGAGCGGGCCGACCTCGACGGCGTTGCCCTTCCAGCGCGGCGCCTTGACCCACGAGTACTTCGCCGACTCGTCGACTTCCTTGATCTCCTTGCGGTCGCCCTTCGTCTCCTTGCCGAGCGTGAAGTTGGGCTCGGTGACGCCGTCCCACGGGTGCAACCCCTTGTTCTCGTCGGCGTACTTGTACCAGGAGTGCGACACCCATTCCTGGACCTGCTCGGGATCCTTGAGATCGACGTCGTACACCTTCGAGAGATCGCCGTTCAGGATCACGCCCGAGGGCATCGCGAGGCTCTGGTTCGAGTAGTCATTCGCGATCTCCGGGAACTCGCCGTAGGACATCACGTTCTTCCCGGAGAGGCCTCCGCCGATCGCCGCCCAGTCCTTGTAGAAGCCGGCGACCGCGAGCAGGTCCGGGATGTAGACCTGGTCGATGAACTCGGCCGTGCGGGCGCAGATGTCGCCCACCATGTTGAGGTAGGCCATGTTGACCGCGCCGACCGCGCCGGCGCCGTCGACGTTGATCGGCGCCGGAACGCCGCCGACGAGCCAGTTCGGGTGCGGATTCTTGCCGCCGAAGATCGTCTGGATCTTGATGATGTCCTTCTGGAAGTCGAGCGCCTCGAGGTAGTGCGTCGTCGCGAGGAGGTTCACCTCCGGCGGCAGCTTGTACGCCGGGTTGCCCCAGTAGCCGTTCGCGAAGATGCCGAGCTGGCCGCTCTCGACGAACTTCTTGAGCCGGTTCTGCACGTCGCGGAAGTACGCGGGCGAGGACTTCGGCCACGGCGAGATGCTCTGCTGGATCTCCGAGGTCTTCTTCGGGTCGGCCTTGAGCGCCGACACGACGTCGACCCAGTCGAGCGCGTGCAGGTGGTAGAAGTGGACCAGGTGGTCCTGCGAGTACAGCGTCGCGTGCATCAGGTTGCGGATCGTGTTCGCGTTCTTCGGGATCTTGATCTGGAGCGCGTCCTCGACCGCGCGGACCGACGCGAGCGCGTGCACGCCCGTGCACACGCCGCAGATCCGCTCGGTGAACGCCCACGCGTCGCGCGGGTCGCGTCCCTTGAGGATGACCTCGAGCCCGCGCCACATCGTCCCGGTCGACACGGCGTTCCGGATGACGTTGTTCTTGTCGACGTTGCACTCGATGCGGAGGTGCCCTTCGATCCGGCAGATCGGATCGACGACGATGCGCTTGCCGCTGTTGTCGAGCGTGAAGCCCTGGGTCTGATAGGTCGCCATGTCACTTCTCCGTCTCGCTCAGCTTGTCGTTGGCGGACTTGCTCCGCGCCTGCTTGATCGCGCTCACCGCCGCGTGCGCCGCGACCGCCGCGCCGGCGGCCGCGAGCGCGGTCAGGCCGATCCGGTCGGCCGTGCCCTCGACGCCGGCGATGCCGGGCACCTTGACCGTGGTCAGGTGGTCGTAGAAGCTGCCCTTGTCCCAGAACGCGTCCTCGGAGCAGCCGATGCAGCCGTGCCCCGACTGGATCGGGAACGAGAGACCCTCGTTCCAGCGCGTGGCCGAGCAGGCGTTGTACGTCACCGGCCCCTTGCAGCCGAGCTTGTACAGGCAGTAGCCCATCCGCGCGCCGGCGTCGTCGAAGCGCTCGGCGAACTGGCCCGCGTCGAAGTGCGGCCGGCGATAGCACTTGTCGTGGATGCGCTGGCCGTAGAACATCTTCGGCCGTCCCTGCGCGTCGAGATCCGGCAGCCGGTCGAACGTCAGCACGTACGACAGGACGCCGGTCATCACCTCGGCGATCGGCGGGCAGCCGGGGATCTTGACGATCGGCTTGTCGGTGATCACCTTGTCGATCGGCACCGCGCGCGTCGGGTTCGGCTTCGCGGCCTGCACGCAGCCCCACGACGCGCAGCTGCCCCACGCGACGACCGCCTTCGCGTCCTTCGCGTACTCCTTGAGGACGTCGACGAACGGGCGGCCGTAGTAGATGCAGTACATGCCGTCTTCGTTGAGCGGCGGATTGCCCTCGACGGCCAGGATGTAGTTGCCCTTGTGCTTCTGCATCGTCTCGTGCGCGTTCGCGCGCAGGTGCTCGCCCGCGGCGGCCGACAGCGTCATGTGATAGTCGAGCGACAGCATCGACAGCACGACGTCCGAGGCGAGCGGATGCGCCGAGCGGATGAACGACTCGCTGCAGCACGTGCACTCGAGCCCTTCGACCCAGATCACCGGCGTGCGCGGCTTGGTCTCGAGCGCCTTCGCGATCTGCTGCGCGCCGGCGTCGCCCAGGCCGAGCGAGGCCGCGGTCAGGCTGCAGAACTTGAGGAAGCTCCGGCGCGAGATCCCCTGCCGGCGCATCAATTCATAGCTGGTTTCGAACATGTCGCCCCTCCTGGAGCTTGTCGCGGATTTCGCGCGCGAGACGAGGTGGTGCACGCCACAACAGGCGTATTTAGAACCGCGTGCGCACGAACCCGCTTGACGTAAGTCAACGGCGCACGACACCTCGCCGACGGGCTCGCGACGGCGCGTCGGTGTAACGCCTCGCGTTACAGGCTTGCGCGCCGCACGGATGAGAGCGATTCGCAATACGTTCCCGCGGCGCGCGCGCACGCTCCGCTGACGCAGATCAACTTCCGCGCTCCGCGCGCGGGGCATCATCGTCGGCAAGCGAGGCGCATCCGGGGCAGGCGGAGGGTGCGCCGTCCCAACGCCGCGACGACGCGGGCCGCGGCAGAACGAAGGATGCCGTGAACGCCATCGCCGATCCGCGGCAATCCCAGGACGCCGTCGAGCGCGCGATTGCGCGCGTGCTCGACGCCGAGCATGCGGCGCGCGACGACGTGCGGCGGGCCGAGACCGACGCGGCCGCGATCACCGAGGCCGCGCGTGCACGGGCGCGCGCGCTGGCGGAGCGCGTCGAAGGCCGCCTGCGCAAGGCGCGCACGAGCTTCGAGGCCCGGGCGGCCCTGGAGGTCGCGCGGCTCGACGCCGCCGCCGCGGAAGCGGGCCAGCGCCACGACCTCACCGTTTCCGACCTCGACCGCGTCGACGCCGCCGCCGCAGCGCTGGCGGCGCAGCTCACCGGCCATCGCTGACGCGCATGGGCAGCCTCGAGTACGCGCAGGCCCGGCTCTCGGCCCGTTTCGGCGCGCGGCCGGACGAGCTCGCGTGGCGGCGCATCGAGCACCTGCGTGACCTGTCGGCGCTGATCGACGCCGCACGCGCCTCCGCGTTCGGCCGCTGGATCACGGGCATCGGCCCGACTTCGACGCCGCACGACATCGAGCGGGCCCTCCGCGCGCGCTTCCGCGAGCAGGTCGCGGAGGTCGCGTCGTGGATGCCGGAGCCGTGGCAGCCGGCGGTGGCGTGGTGCGCGTCGCTCGCCGACCTTCCCGCGGTCTCGCACCTCGCGCGCGGGGGCGCGGCGCTGCCGTGGATGCGCGACGATACGGTGACGCGCGACCTCACCGAGCGCGAGGCGGCCGGCTTCGGCGCGGCGCCCGTCGGCGGCGCGCTGGCGCCGCTTTCCGCCGCGTGGGCCGAGCCCGAGCGCCTCGACCGGCTGTGGCGCGCCGAGTGGCGGCGGCGGCGGCCCCGCGGCGACGCGGAAGACATGGCGCTCACCGATGCGCTCGCCGCGACCCTCGCCGCGCATCGCGCGGCGATGCGCGACCCGGCGCTCCGCGACGGCACCCCGCTGCGCCGCGCACTGCAGGCGAAGCTCACGCTGCTGTTCCGTCGCGCGATGCTCGATCCCGCGGCCGCGTTCGTGTTCCTCGCGCAGATCGCCCTCGACCTCGAACGGCTGCGCGGCGAGCTCCTGCGCCGCGCCGCGTTCCCCGCCTTGCCGCTGGCCGCGGGAGTCGCCGCGTGATCCGCCCCCGCCCCGCCCGCTGGTTCGAGATCCTCGCCGCGCGCGACGACGCGACGCAGGCGCTCGAGGCGCTCGCGACGACCGGGGCGGTGGAGCTCGAGGCGCGGCGGACCGCCGTCCTGCCGGCGGCGCTCGCCGATCTCCGCCCGCAGCTCGCGGAATTCGCGGATCTGGCGCTGCGCTATCACGCGTACTGGCCGGCGGACCGGCGCACCGCGTCGGCGTTTCCGGAGCCGCCCGCGACCACGCTCGCACGGGCGGTCGCACACCTCCGCGCCTGGGCTGACGACGCCGAGCCCGTGATCCAGCAGATCCAGCGCTGCGCGAAGGAGCGCACCGAGATCCTGCTGTGGCGGCGCGTGCTCGCGACGATCGGCGAGTCGGTCATCGATTTCGAGCGTCTTGCCGGCGCGGGGCCGGTGCTGCACGCACGGCTGTTCGTGTTTCCGCCGGACAGCGAACCCGAGCTGCCGCCGGGAACGCTCGTGCGCAACGTGGACCTCGACGGGACGATGGTGTGCGCGCTCGCTGCACTCACGGTGGGCAACGCGGACGACGTCGAGGCGCTCGTCCAGCAATCGGCGCTGTTGAAAGGCCACGTGTACGATGCGCCGGCCTGGCTCAAGGCGGACATCGCCGAGACCGAGCGCTACATCGTGCCGCGGCTCGCGGCGCTCGACCGCGAGGAGGCGCGTCTCGCGGCCGAGCTCGCGGCGCTGCACGCGAAACACGACCTGCCGACCGCGCTCGGCGACGCGCACCGGCTGCAGTGGATCGTCGAGAACGTGCGGGCGCTCGAGGCCGGCGACCTCTTCTGCTGGATCACCGGCTGGACCAGCGACTTCGAGGGCGCGCGGGTCGGCGCCGCCCTCGAGCGCAGCGGCGCGCGCGCGCTGCTGCACTTCCCTGCACCGCCGCCGAAGGCGAAGGCGCCGCTGCTGCTCGCGAATCCGTTCTGGGCGCGGCCGTTCGAGATCTTCAGCCGCGCGATGGGAATGCCCGGGGGCGACGAGGCCGATCCGAGCGTGCTCCTCGCGATCGCCGTACCGCTGATGTTCGGCTACATGTTCGGCGACGTCGGGCAGGGTCTCGCGATCGCGGCGGCGGGCTTCGCGCTGCGCAACCGCTACCCGGTGGCGCGCCTGTTCTTCGCGGGCGGGCTGGCCGCGGCGGTGTTCGGCGTGCTCTTCGGCAGCGTCTTCAGCCTGCACGGCGCGCTGGTTCCGGCACTGTGGATCGACCCGCTCGAGGCGCCGCTCACGATCCTCGCCGTGCCGCTCGCCGGCGGCGCGGTGCTGCTGACCCTCGGCCTCGCGCTCAACGCGCTCGAAGCGTGGTGGCGCGGCGAGATCAGGGCCTGGGTCGCGACCGACGCCGGCTATCTCACCGCGTACCTCGGGATCCTCGCCGGGTTCGTCGACCGGCGGGGCTTCGCGGTCGCTGCCGCCGGCGCGCTCGTCTTCTGCCTCGGCCACGCGCTGCACGCGCGCCGTCCCGCCGCCGCGCTCGCCGCGGTGGCCGAGCTGGGCGAGCGGCTGATGCAGATCCTGATCAACACGCTGTCGTTCGCGCGCGTCGGCGCCTTCGCGCTCGCGCACGCCGGGCTCTCGTCGGCGATCGTCGCGCTGATGGCCGCCACCGACAACATCGCGCTCAAGGCGCTCGTGCTCGTCGCCGGCAACGCGGTCGTCCTCGCGCTCGAGACGATGGTGGTGTCGATCCAGACGACGCGGCTCGTGCTCTTCGAGTTCTTCACCCGCTTCCTGACGGCCGGCGGCCGCATCTTCCGCCCGCTGCCGCCGCCCCCCTCCCCCTCGCAGGAGAAAGCCTGATGAAATCCTCGCACAAGCTTGCCGCCGCCCTGCTGGTCCTCGCGGTGGCCTCGGCGCTCGCGGCCACGGTGCTCCTCGTCGTGGCCCCGGCCGCGCTCGCCCAGACCGTGGCGGCCGGCGGCGGCGTCGCGCCCGAGGCGTGGAGCATGGGCCTCCTGGGTGCCGCGCTGGCGACCGGGCTCTCGTCGCTCGGCGCCGGCTTCGCGGTCGCGAAGGTCGGCACCGCGGCAGTCGGCGCGCTCGCGGAGAAGCCCGAGCTCTTCGCGCGGCTCCTGATCTTCGTCGGGCTCGCCGAGGGGATCGCGATCTACGGGTTGATCGTGTCGATCCTGATCCTCAACCGCCTGGTCGCCTAGGGCCCATGCCGGCCCCGATCTACCTCGGCGACGAAACGTGCGGCGCGGGCTACGCGCTGGCGGGCGTGCGCGTGCGCATCCCCGAGGCAGGAACGGAGAGCGCGGCGCTTGCCGCGGCCCGCGCCGAGGCTTCGCTCGTGCTCGTCTCCGCGGCGATCGCGGCGCGCATCCCCGAGCCCGAGCTGCGCGCGGCGTGCCTCGCCCTCGCACCGCTCACGCTGATCGTGCCCGACCTCTCGGTCACGGTGCCGCTGCCCGACCTCGCGGTGCAGCTCGCGCGCGAGCTCGGGCTGGAAGCGCCCGCATGACGGTCGCCCGGCAGGCCGAGGCGCTGCTCGCGATCGTCGAGGCCGATCGCGCGGCGAAGTGCGGCGCCATTCTCGACGCGGCGCGCGCGCAGGCGGCGGCGCTCGTCGCCGACGCGCACGCCGCGGCGCGA
>DASQBO010000136.1:0-2893 GCA_035635175.1 Casimicrobiaceae bacterium
ACCGCTGACCTCGAAGGTGCGGCCGTAGAAGTCGTTTCCCTCATAGAGGACCACGCGCCCGCCGCCGCCCCCACCGCCTCCTCGCTCCCCCGGCCAGCCGGTCAGCTCGCGGGCGGACGAGACCGCGTACATGATGCCGACGATGCCCAGGTCCTGGTACTCGCCGGGACCGAGGCTTTCGCAGCGGCCGCGGAAGTAGGCGTCGGTGCAGAGCTGCCACGTCCCGCCGCGGATGACCGCCGAGGCCGCCCGGTCATTGAAGCCGACGTCGGCGAAGTTCGCGATCGTCTGGTTCACCGTGAACGGCCGCCCCGCAAACCGCGGGGCGTCGTAGAACGTGATCTGGGCTCCGGCCAGCGAGGCCGCGGCGGCGGAGCCCAACGCGAGGAGGGTTCGGGCGAGCGTGGTCATGGTCGGGTCCTGCGTCGGCGGAGCGATGTCGCCCCGAGTCTAGCGGATTCCGGCGGGAGCCTCTCGCCGGCGCGGTGCCGCCGCGCGGCAGCGGGCGCCGTGCTTCCGCAGGCGGCGGGAACCGGCATCCTTCGACCCCTGCCTTTCGCGGGGAGCCGCGGGACCGCGTCCGCCACCGGGAGGATGGGGGTCGACAGGCCCGATCCTTGCTTGTCGATTACAGAATGGGAGCGCACCGTGCGCACTCCGCGGCCGAGGGGGCCGAAACGCACCAGGAGACGCCGCCTCGGGGTCGCTGCCGCAGGGAAATCCGCTGTCGCCATGGCATTGACGCGTTCGCTCAGTCGAGTCGAGGTCGGGACCGTCCAGCGGACGGTCTCGGAGGCGCTCGAGCGCGACGGCCTGACCGGGCTGTCGCAACAGAAGCTCAACGCCCTCGGGCTGCCCCTCGCCTACATCGACCGCGACCAGCGCTACCGGTTCGCCAACACGGCCTTCCTCGCGTGGATCGCGAAGCGGCACGACGAAGTCGTCGGCCGCGAGGTGATCGAAGTCGTCGGGCGCGAGGTCTATGCGCTCTACAGCGCCTACATCGACGCCGCGCTCGACGGCGAGCGTACCAACTTCGAGCGGCAGCTCGCGACGCCGGGGCGGCCGCCGATCTGGATCCGGGTCGACTACTACCCCGATCGCACTCTGCAGGGAAACGTCCGCGGGTTCCTCGTCACCTACGCCGACGTCGACAACCTGAAGCACGTCGAGCTCGAGGCCGGGCAGCGGGAGCACCGGCTGCGGCTCGTCATCGACAGTGTCGGCGCCCCGATCTTCTACTTCGACCGCCAGCTCAAGATCCGCTTCGCGAACCGGCCGTTCGGCGATTGGATCGGCGCCGCGGCCGACGACCTGCTCGGGCACGCCGTGCGCGAGGCACTCTCGGGCGAGGCGTTCGCCGAGCTCCAGGTCTACATCGAGCGCGCGTTCGCGGGCGCGACCGTGTCGTGGGAGCGGCGCGACCGGCGCGCGAACGGCGAGGCGCGCTGGGTCCGCGTCTCGCTGTTCCCGGATCGGGATCCGGGCGGCCGCATCGGCGGGGCGTTCGCCGTGATGACGGACATCGAGGACGACGTCCGCGTCCGCGACGCGCTCAAGGCGCAGGAAGTCCAGCTCAGGCTGTTCGCCGACAACATTCCCGGGCCGATCGCGTACCTCGACCGCTCGCTGCGCTACACGTTCGTGAACCAGGCGTTCGCGAACTGGGTGTGCAGGCCGCAGGACGAGATCTACGGCAAGTCGCCCTTCGAGGTGCTCAAGTCCGACGTCTCGTCGTTCCTGCGCCCGATCCTGAAGCGCGCGCAGCTCGGCGAGCACGTCGAGTACGAGCGCGTCGGCAAGAACGCGAACGGGGACCGGCGCTGGATGCACGGTCGCGTCGCGCCCGACCTCGACGCCGCCGGCAAGGTGCGCGGCCTCTACTGCACCGAGTACGACATCCACGACCTCAAGTCGACGGAGCAGGCGCTCGCCGCGCGCGAAGAGCAGCTGCGGCTGTTCACCGACAACATTCCCGAGCCGGTCGTCTATCTCGATGCCGACCGCAAGTACGCGTTCGTCAACGAGTCGTTCCTGCAGTTGAACGGCCTCGACCGCGACGCGGTGATCGGCAAGCCGTCGGAGGAGGTGATCGGGCTCGAGGCGTCGGAGGCGCTCAAGCCCTTCCACGACCGCGCCTTCGCCGGCGAGACGCTGATCTACGAGCGCGCGATGATCGACGCGAACGGCCGCATGCGGTGGATCCGCGGCCGCATGGTGCCCGACCACGCGTTCGACGGCCGCATCCAGGGCGTCTACGTCGTCGGCCACGACATCACCGACCTCAAGGACGCGCAGGATGCGCTGGCCGCGCGCGAGTCGCAGCTGCGCGTCATCATGGACGGCGTGCCGGCGCCCGTCGCCTACATCGACCGCGACGAGCGCTGCCACTACGTCAACCGGACCTTCCTCCAGTACTTCGGCCTGACCGCCGAGCAGGTGGCCGAGCTCCGCCTGCGCGACATCGTCGGCCACGGGATCTACCAGAGCGCGCAGGCGATGCTCGCGCGCGCGCTCGACGGCGAGGCGACCGCCTTCGACCGGCTCGTTCCCGGCGCGAACGGCGTGCGCCGCTGGATGACGATCCGCGTGGTGCCGGACGCCGGGCCGTCGGGCGAGGTGCACGGCGCGTTCGTGCTGATGAACGACATCCACGGGCTGAAGCAGGCGCAGGAGGCGTTGCGCGCCTCCGAGGCCGAGCTTCGACTGATCATGGACAACGTCCCGGCGCGCGTTAGCTACATCGACCGCGACTACCGTTACCGCATCCTCAACCGGCACAACGAGGAGTGGCTGGGCGAGAGCCGCAAGGACCTGACCGGCCGCACCTTCGCCGAGGTCGTCGGCAACGAGCGCGCGAACCAGCTGGGTCCGCTGCTCGACCGCGTGCTGA
>DASQBO010000137.1:0-16590 GCA_035635175.1 Casimicrobiaceae bacterium
ATGCTCCGCGGCACTCCTCCGCGGAACAGCCGCAAGGGCGGATCTCGACTTGGTGATTCGGCGCGCCCGAGCGGCGCGCCGAGAGCCTGCGCGGTACCGATCGCCATCGGCGCCGCAAGGTTCGTGACGGACCTCTGCGCCGCCGCCGGCGCACGAAGCCGACGATCAGCCGCCCTTGCCCTTTCCGTGACCGCTTCCGGCACCGGCACCCTTGCCGGGATCCGCACTGACGCCGCCGCCGCTCGAGCTTCCGGCGCCGGTGACGATCCCGCTCGGTGCGCCGATGGTCGTGGCACCCGTCGCGACGGCGGCGCTGCCGCCGGAGGCGGTCACGATGCCGCGTCCATACGCGCTGCCGGCGCCGCCGCCCGCGCTGACGATGCCGCTCGGCTTGCCGCTCGCGGTCGCGCCGCTCGCGGTGGTCAGTCCCTTCGCGGCTGGCCCGGTTCCCGCTGCGGTCCCGCCGGCGGTCGTCAGGCCGCGCGTTGCCGCGCCGGTCGACGCCGAGGTCGTCCCCGCCGCGGTCGTGGTCGACGTGGTGGCGCTCAACGTCGTCTTCGTCGGCAGCCCCGTCTTCGTGGTCGTCGTGCGCGAGGCGGGCGCGGTCGCCGTGGCGGTCGGCGTGCTCGTCGTGGCGGCGACGGTCGGTGCCTTGATGCCGCGATTCACCGCGCCCATCGTGGTCCCGTAACTCTGCGCGATCTGGCCCCATCCCATGCCGTCCGCGCGTTGCTGGAGGACGCCCGCGAGCGTGACGGTCTTCCCGTCGGCGGTCGTGATGTCGCCGCCCGTCAGGGCCGCCTGAAACTGATCGCCGGTCGGACTGGTGATGCCCTGCTGAGCGAGCGCGAACTGCGCGAGCGCCAGCGCGTGCGAGACGTTGCCCCACCCCATCGGCTTCGTCGGCGGCGTGAACGTCGTCGTCGTCGTGGTCGCTACGCCGTCCACGGTAGTCGTGTACGTGAGCGTGACGGGGGTGCCCGTGCGCAACGCCGTAGCCAGGGCGACGGCGTTGTCCTGCGAGCCCGCGATCCCCGCGAACGGCGCCGCGAACTTGCCCGCGACCTTCGTCTGGCCCGGCGACAGCGCGGTCGTCGTCGCGGGCGGTGTCGACGTGCCGCCCGAGTCTCCGGTCCCGCCAGTGGTGGTCGAGCCCGAGCCGGTCGTGCCGTACGCCGGCCCCGCGGCCGCGCCGGCGAGCGCGAGCGCGATCATCGTCGCGCGAAGACTCGGTGTCCGCTTGCTCATGGTCTCGCTCCTTTCATGCGATCGAGCTCATCCCGTCCCGACCAGTTTTTCGGTCTGCAGGATGATCTCGGTGGCGGTTGCGCTGTCGCGAAGAATCAGGGTGCCGTCGATCGAGGCGGTCACCGTGATGCGGGTCGTGTTCGGCGTGAGCGACTGGATCTCGATCTCGATGTCGCGGTCCGCGGCACGCGCCTTGATCACTTCCTTGTTGCCGTCCTTCGTCGTCTCCACGACGTCGATCTTCATGCGCCCGAGCGCGGCCATCGTCGAGCGGCGCACCTTGGGCTCCGGCGCCGCGAAGGTCTTGTAGACGATGCCGCCGAGGCTGTGGGAAACGCCCGTCGACATGCCGACGCCCGCGGCGGTGAGCGCGACCGCCGCACAGCCGGGGAGGAGTGCGACCGTCGCCGCGCATCCCCAGAGCAGGATCCCTCGTCCAGCCAGCGTCCCCATCGCCCGATTATGACATTGGCATTAACCGCGCCAACGACCGTTCATCGGCGCGTGCGGGGGAGGGGTCCGCCGGTCGCCTGCCCGTCTACGACCGCGACCGCGCAGCCAGGGCGGCGCTGGGCGAGGTCGCCGCGGAATTCGCGGCCGTCCGCGATGTCATTGCTTTCCGACGGCAGCGTCCCCAGTTCGCGCGTGCCGGACCCTTCCACCGACGCCAGGAGACGCCATGGGCCTCTTCGATCGAATCTTCGGCGACGCGCCGCGCCAGCCCGCGGCTCCCGCACCTTCCGACGACGAGCAGGCGATCGCCCGCTACCGCTACATGCTCCGCACGGCGCCGCCCGAGGCGATCGAACAGGCGCACGAGGAAGCATTCGCGCGGCTCACGACCGAGCAGCGGCGCCAGGTGCTGGAGCAAATCAAGGTCGCGGCGCCCGAAGGCGCGCGCGACGGCGCGCCGGTGCTCTCCGATCCGCAGGCGCTCGCGCGCTACGCGACGCGGAGCGAGATCCGCCAGCCGGGGACGCTCGAGCGCACGTTCGGCGCGATGCCGGCGGCCGGAGGTCCGGGCATCGGCGGCATGATCGCGAGCAGCCTGCTCGGCAGCATGGCGGGAACGGTGCTCGGCACCGCGGTTGCGCAGGAATTCATGGGGCACCATCCCGGCATGGAGCTGCCCACATTCGACGCCCCGCACGCGGCCGATCCGTTCACCGACGCGTCGATCCTCGACGCGATCGACGGCGTGGCCAGCGACGCGGGCGGCGACCTCGATCTGCCCGACACTTTCGACGTCTGAGCTCGCGGTTCCCGCTCCACAGGCGCGCCGACGCGCGCGCCGCATGCCGCGCCTGCGTCGCTCGCGCGCAGGCGGGAACCCAGCGACTTTTCACGTCTCGACGCATCCGACGACGGTGGTGCCGGCCCCCGAGTGCATCGCTCGGGGACAGTCATCGCGGGAACGACGACTGCGCCGAGCGGCGAGAGGCGGCGCCGCGCGGCGCTTCTCCGACGCCGCCGCAGGTGTACGATCCTCGTGCCTGCCTTGGCCTGCCCTTTCCGGCGGGCACATCGGCCGGCGGTCGGCAAGAACCGCGAAAGCCGAACCGCGCGCGAATCCGTCGATCGCGCGCACCAAGAACAGCCACGCCAACGCATGAATGGAGGATCGTCATGAAGCATTCCCCCTGGAAATTCCTGGCCCTCGCGCTGCTCCTGCTCGCAGCGCCGCTCGCGAGCGCCTGGATTCGCAGTCCCGCGATCGGCTTCGCCACGCTGCCGCCGGGCGCGGTGAACCCCGAGGGCATCACGGCCGACGCCGCGGGGAATCTGTATGTGACGACCTTCGACCCGACCGGCGCGACGCCGGGGCAGCTCGTGATCTTCGCTCCGAGCGGGAAGCTCCTGCGTCAGGTCGTCGTCGCCGGCGCGAGCCCGCAGCTCCTGGGCCTCGCCTTCCACCCCACGACGGGCGCGCTGCTCGTGATCGACTTCGGGCCCGTGCTTGCCGGCGGCAGCGGCCGCGTGCTCAAGGTGAATCCGTCCGACGGATCGGCATCGGTCTTCATGACGGCGGCGGGGAGCGCGGGGCTGAACGCGTTGACGTTCGACGCGGACGGCAACGTGTACGTCTCCGATTCGTTCCAGGGCATCGTCTGGAAGACGGGACCCGGCGGCGGCGCCGGCGTCCCTTGGGTGACGAGTTCTCTACTCGCGACCAGCGGCGTTCCGCCGTTCGGCGCGAACGGTCTCGCGTTCAACAAGGCAGGGGATACGCTGTTCGTCGCGAACACCGGCGACGACACGGTCGTGCAGATTCCGGTGAGCGGCGGCGCGCCGGGGGCACCCGCGGTCTTCGTCAACAGCATCAACGGCGCCGACGGACTGATCGTCGACGACGACGACAACCTCTGGGTGGCGGCGAACCAGGCGAACGAGATCGTCGTGGTGAATCCGTCCGGCCGCGCGATCGCCAAGCTCGGCGATTTCGACGGCATCGACCCGCGCGGTGCGGCCAACGGCCTGCTCTTCCCCGCGAGCCTGGTCATGAGCCGCGGGTTCCTCTACGTGACGAACCTGGCGCTCGACCTGCGGTTGTTCGGTCTGCCGCAAGCCGTCGATTCGCAGTGGGCGGCAGAGGTCAAGCGCTACACGGTCTCACGTATCCGCGCGCACCTGCCGCCGGTGCCGGGACTCTGATCGGACATCGGGACGGCGCGCCGCCGCGAGCCGGCGCGTCGTCCCGAGCGCGCCTCACTTCTTCCCGGGCACGAACTTGCTCACCGAGTACAGCGACTTCTGCAGGTCCGCGTTTCGGAAGAGCAGAGGCACCGTGTCGTTGGTCAGATAGTTGAGCAGCAGTTCCTCGTCCGCGTAGAACGTCGTGCCCGGTACGCCGCTCGTCCCGCCGGGCCAGACGGACTCGGCGCGGACGCCGGGCGGGCCCGCTTCCGCGACGAAGCGGTTGACGGGCCCGTTGTGGAACGTGAAAGCGTCCACGCTCTGCGCGCGCGGGGCGTGGTTGGACGCGTCGACGACGCCGAAGCCGCCGTCCACCGGGAAGCCGGGAAGCGAGTCGCCGAGCGGATTGGCGTACTTGCCGAACGCCGTTGGGACGCTGAACGGTTCGCCCAGCGGGTGCGCGAACACGATACGGTGCAGCTTGCCCCAGCGATAGTCGTCCTGGTTCGTCGAGCCGTGGAAGGCGAGGTCGAACTTCGGGCCCGCGAGCAGTGCGAGGGCGTCGGCGACGCTTTGCAGGATGAGAATGTCGCGCCGATCCTCCGCGGACGCGGCCGGGGCGTTGAAGAAATTGATGCCCGAGGCGCCTATGCCCGGCGTGGGACGTTGGAGCAGGGTCTCGAGGGCGGTCATCGTGAGCTGGTCGGGCGGCTTCGGCAGCGGGACGCCGGGCGGCAGCGGCACGCCCTCGAGCGTCGCGTCGATCGTGTTGCGGATGAACTGGCCGCGCCACACGCTGTAGATCGTCGCGGCGACGCTCTCGGCGATCTCGTCGCTCGTGGGGGTGCCGAGCATGCCGTCCTTGTCGCTCGCGTCGTAGCCTTCCGGAATCCCGGTCGGCGCCGTGAGCTTCCATGCCGCGAGCCGGCCGACGGCTTCCTGGACGGCGGGCAGGCTGCCCAGCAGCGCGAGCGGCGAGCCGGCCGGCGCGGCGGCGGCGCGCGCGAGCGCCTGCGGGATGAACGGGACGAAGAATTGCGCGTCGGGCAGGACGACGTCGGCCTGGATCGCCTGCATGTCGCGGAACGAGACCGGCCCGGCACTCACCTTCCCTTTGAGCAGCTCGGTGATCCGCCCCGCGCGAAAGCCCGTGTCGTAGCCTGCATTGAGGTAATAGATGCCGCCGCCGGGGCGCAGCTGGTTCAGCGGATTGTTGTCGAGCACGGTTCCCGCGGGATCGTTGTTGGCGTTGACGAACCACCCGGCCGGCGGGTTCACGAGGTGCGGCATCTCGTCGGCGGGAAGGATCTCGTAAGGAATCGCCTGCCCGGGCTGCGGATGCGCGACCGGGAGCCACTCGTTGCCGCCTTCGCCGTTGCGGATGAACCACGGCGGCACCCCGTTGACGACTTGCTGCTGCAGGTCCTCGCGGACCGGCACCTCCGACGTTGCGAAATAGGCGATGTTGCCGTCGGCATCGGCGTAGGCGAAGTTCTGCGTGCCCGAGTCGAACCACTGCAGCCCGCGCATGAAGTCGTCGAGGTTGCGGGCGCGATCGAACGTCCGGAACGTGTCGATCTCGCGCGTGCCGCTGAAGCCGGTGTACTGGATGCTGAGCGCCATTCCCGCCACCGGATCGAGTTCCACGATCGGCCCATTGTTCCGGCGCGGGACGATCAGGGTGGCAGGCGGTATCGGTCCGCCCGGTGGCACGACGGTCACGTTGTCGAGAATGCCGTCGCCGACTTGGTTCGCGCGAAACACCTCGGGAATCGGCAGGACCGGCTCGAGTTTGCCGTCATGAACCGTGGAAAGCCCGCTGGGCGCGCTTGCGTCGGGGACCACCCGCTCCTGGAATATGTCGGTGACGTCCAGCGGGCTCACCGTCGCGCCCCAGGCGATGTAGCGGTTCTGTCCGACGATCACGAAGGGGACGCCCGCGAAGCCGCTGCCCATCGTGTCGACGTCGCCCGCGGTCAGGTGGATGGGGTAGAACGTGGACGGCTCGCCGAGAGCGAGGTGCGGATCGTTGGCGACCAAGGGCCGGCCGTTCGTCGTGAGGCGGCCCGAGACGGCCCACTGGTTGGAGCCGGGGCGGCTGTCGAGCGACATGCGATCCTTGAAGAAAGGCATGTTCCGCACGCGATCCGCGTACTTCCTGGCGAGCCCGACGTCAGGAGCGCTCCCGGCGGTCCAGCCGCGCGCGCCAAGCGGCGCGGCGTGCGAAGGTACCGAGGCGTCGGGGACGGTCGAGGCGGGGTAGAAGGGCTGGGCGCGCCAGAGGTCTTCGCTGAATAGGAGACTGCCCTTTGCGAGTCCGAGCACTACCGCGTACGTCTGCAGCGCGACGGTGTTGGCGATGTCGCCGAGGTCGAACGACAGCCCGAACGTCAGCGACTTCGCGACCGCCATGCTGTCGAGCGCGGTCCACGGCTCGAACTTGCCGATCTCGAGCGCCTGGTACTCGGGGGGCAACGCGCCGGCCGTCGCGACGTAGGCGTTGACGCCTTCGGCATAGGCCTCGAGCGCCGCGCCCGCCGCCGCCGAGATGACGCCCATCGAACGCTCGGCGGCGCGCCGGATCCCGATCGTCCGGAGCTGGACGTCGGACGCAAGCGCTGCCGGCCCGAGCAACTCGGCGAGCGTGCCGCTCGCGGTGCGCCGGCTCACGTCCATCTGGAAGAGCCGGTCCTGCGCGTGAACGTACCCCTGCATGAAGTAGAGGTCGTGATCGTTGCCGGCTCGCACGTGGGCGATGCCGTAGAGGTCGCGATCGACTTCCGCGGCCGCCTGAAGGCCGTCGAGCTTCGACGGGGCGCCCTGGTGCGGGTTCTGCGCGGCGGCTTGTGCGGACAGCAGGGCGCAGGCGAAAAATGCAAGAATGGTGTGGCGCATGAGTTGACTCCCGGCGGCGAAACGACGCCCAAAGGAAAAACTGTACGCCGTGCGCGACCGCTCCCGTTGACAGGAGTCAAAGCGCACCGTGGCCTCCGGGCGCTGTAATTAAAAGTTTGCGTCGCGATCCGCGAGGGGGCGCGCGTCATCCGCGCCACAAGGAACCCAGCGCTGTCGCGTCATCGGGCGAAGACGAGGAGGGCGTTGGCCGGCAGCACCAGCGCGGCGGAATGGGCGAGTCCGTGCAGAGGCTCCGGATCGGCGACGACGCGCCCGCCGTTGCCGACGACACCGGGGTTGACCCAGTTCTCGTAGACGTCACTGTTGAAGACCTCTCGCCACTCGCCGCCGCCGGGGAATCCGACCCGATAGCCGAACCGGTTGAAGGTCGAGAGGTGCGCGACGACCAGAACGTCGTTGCCTTCGCCTTCGACCCACCGCTGAAACGCGAGCACCCGATTCCCGTCGTGGACGTGCACCGTCCGGAATCCCTGGCCGCGGAGACCGGGGAAGCGCCGACGCACGGCGATGAGCTCGCGGGTGAAACGCAGATGGTCGAGCATCTGCTTGTCGCCCTGGTCGAGGCCCGCCCAGTACAGAAGCAGATCACGGTGGAATTCGAAGTTGTCCGACCACTGCTTGTCCTCCAGGAATTCCTGGCCCATGAACAGCATGGGGATGCCCGGGGCGGTGAGGCTGATGCCGGTCGCGACGCGCGCCCGGCTGCGGCCATACCACGAGCGCGGATTGCCGGGATCGCCGAGCCGCGCCACGCGCAGCTCCCGCCCCTCGTAGACGACGTCGTGGTTCTCCGGGCCTTGCACGAAGCGCCACTGCTCCGCGAAGCCGTCGGGCCAGAGGCTGCGTGCGAGCTCGGTCAGGTCGAGCGGGCGCTCGTCCGGAGCGCTCGCCGCGGCGATGACGTCGCGGACGGCGATGCGGAGCCCGTCCGTGAGCGACGCGTCGAATCCGGCGCCCGCGGGGGGCGCCTGCACGACGTACGGATTCACCGCCCAGTACTCGGCCTTCTGCAACGCCGCGGAACGGTGATAGCGAACGGTCGAGCTCAGGTCCTGGCAGAAGCTCCAGCCGAAGGGCGCGCCGTCGTGGTCGATCACGCTCACTTGATCGTAGCGAAAGCCGTCGACCCGATATTCC
Organism: Casimicrobiaceae bacterium; assembly: GCA_035635175.1. Lineage (GTDB taxonomy): Bacteria > Pseudomonadota > Gammaproteobacteria > Burkholderiales > Casimicrobiaceae > CAIWHR01. The sequence continues at coordinate 7,936 of DASQBO010000137.1, forward strand.
GTCAGGAAGAACCTCGCGTTCTGAATCAGGAAGTCCCGCACTTCGGGCTTGCCGAAGTCGAACACGAGGCCGCCGGCATGACCGCGGTCGGTGAAATAGAGCGAATTGCGATTGCCGGCGTCGATGCGCTGCCGGTCCAGGAAGTACAGGCTCTGGTCGCCGAAGTCGCCGCCGGCGTGGTTGTAGACGACGTCGAGCAGCAGCGCGAGGCCGTACGCGTGGCAAAGGTCGACGAGCGCCTTCAGCTGATTCATCTCGCCCCGAAGGTCCTCGAGGGCGTACGGCCGCAGATTCCTGGCGCCGAGCAGAGCGTTCGCGTCGCCGACGTAGGACGGGAGATCGGCATCCGCGACGCCGAAATCCATTTCGGGCGAGAAATAGTCGGTGCCGTTGTAGCCGAGACTGAACTGCGTCTGGAACTCCTGGATCGGCAGCAGCTGCAGCGCGCTGACGCCGAGCTCCGCGAGGTGCGGGATCTTGCGTGCGACGTCGAGAAAGGTTCCGCCCTTGCGCGGCAGATTCGGCGTGTGGAACGTCCCGACGTGAAGCTGGTAGATCAGGAAGTCCTCGAACCGCGGCGTGCGGTAACCCGTTTCGTGCCACGGGAAGTCGGGCCTGCGCACGATGCACGCGGCGGGAAACGGCGTTTCCAGCTCGCGCGCGTAGGGATCCCGCTTCGGCCCTTCGCTGCCTTCGCCCAGGACGTAGAAGAGGTAGCGATCGCGGTCGCGCACGCCGGGGACGAAGCCGCGCCAGTGCCCCTCGTCGTCCGGCGTCAGGAGATTGCCCTCGCTACGGGCCCAGGCATTGAAGTCCCCGATGACGTGGACTGCGCGGGCACGGGGTGCCCAGACGCGAAACGTCGCGCCTTCGGCAAGGAGCGTGGCGCCCATCGGCGTCGCTCTGTCGACATGATCGAGCGGGGCCGGCATCGCTGTTCCCTTCCTCGACGGCGCCACTGCGGTCCTGCAACCCATCGACGGGCCGGCCCCGCGAGCATGGACGCGGGCTCGTGGGTTCGCGAGCGCGCCGCCGATTCACGTCACGGCTGAACGGCAGCGGCACCGCCGGCCAGACCCTCGAGATATTTCGTCAGCGCGATCGCCGCCTGCTTCTCGCCGGCCGTTGCGCGCATTTGGTACTTCGGCAATACGAAGCGCACCTGGTCCAGCACGGAACCCCAGTGTGTCGTTGCGCTGACCCGTGCGTGGAGGTCCCGATACTCGCCGACGATGGCCTCGAGCTCGCCGGCGAGCCGGCGCCTGGCGATCGCCTCGTAGAGCCGCAACTCGGTAAGGCCCACCACGCTCCAGAAGTCCGGATCGTCGCGAGCCTTCGCGGCCAGATGCCTTCTGACCTCGGCGAGCGCCGCCGCATCGAAGCCGCGCCACCCCCGCCTCGCGGCATCGACGATCAGCTCGGCGGCCATCCGGTTGAGCGCAGGGTAGAAGAGCTGCGGATCGTTGCCGGCCCGCGCCAGCTTCTCGGCGTTCCCGTACCGCAGCTTCATGTTCACGATCGCCGCGGCTTCGGCGTCGGGTCTCTTCGCGAGGGCCTCGAGCAACGCCATGCGCTTCCAGGCGGATCCGCACAGGCTCTCCCGCTCGATCGACGGCCGCAGGTTCGTCAACTGCTCGAGCAGGGCGAGCGCGCCCGAGATCTCGGCGCGGGCCGCGCGGAAGGCCGCGTCGCGCGCCCGGGTCGTCGCGGCGCGAGACGCCGTTGGAGCCTTGCCGCGTTTGCGCGGGCCCCGCTGTATCGGAGAGGGTTGTGCAGCTTGCGCCGCGGCCTCCCAGGCCCGCCGCGCGCGCAAGTTGCCGAGCTTCGTGACGGCTTCGAGCGACGCCGTTCCGTCGTTGGCGCCGAGGGCTCGGGTGAGCCACGCGATCGCCGGCGCTCGGTCGCCGGCCTCGTCCCACGCGTCGCCGAAGGCTTCGGCGATGGCGCCGATGTCGCCCCAGCGCGACGCAAATCGAGCTTCCAGGTGACGAATCCGGGCCTGCTGCTCCTGCGCCGGCACCCGCTGATATTTGCTCTTCACGGCGAGCGACTGGAGCGCGAGCAACAATCCCTGCGACGACGCAATGCCGGCGAACTCGTCCGCGAACGACGCGCGCGGCCGCTGCGCGTCGGCGGCCTCCGGGGCAAAGATCCAGTCGGGGTCGCCGTAGCACTGATAGGCTGCCCACGTGTTGCCCCCCTTTTCCCAAGCCGCCTGGCGCGCCTCGGCGACGGCGTCGATGAACCGGCAGCCGCGCACGAGCGCGTCGTAGAAGCGGGTCGCGAAGGCCTTGGCGGCGTCGTCGTCGACCGCCCAGCCGGCGGCGATGACACAACGAACGCCGATCTTGATCAGTTCCTCGGCGACGCCCGCGGCGAACCGCGGCCGGTCGGCGGGCACCGCGCGGTCGGTTCCGTCGGCGATCAAGAGCTGAGCCGCATCGCGTGCGGCGAGATGGCAGCAGTTGACGAAGACCAGCTCGGGGACCTTGCGCATGGTTCGGATTTCGCGCGGCCCCAGGAACGCCCCGTCGGAGAGCACGACGCCGCCGCCCTTGTCCGGCGGCAGGTCGCCGCCTTTCTTCGGCGGCGGACCTTCCGTCTCCGGCAGTGCGCCGTGTCCCGCGACGTGGACGACGCGCCAGTCGCGCCCAAGCAGTGCGCCGATGACGGTCTGGGCGTCCGCACCGAGCTCATCGGGATCGTCCGGGCTGATGAGCGCCTGGACGCGCACTGCCCCCAAGGCCGCGGACAGTCGCTCGGCGACCGCCAGGGCCTCGTCGCGTGCGCCCGGAAGGCGCGGATAGTCGGGATCGCACGCCGGCTCGCCGATGACCAACACGCTGGCATCCGCGCTCGAGTCGGACACCTGCGCGCGAAAATCGGCCGTGCGCAGCTTGCGCAGGAGCTTGGTGCGAACGGCCCACGGCCGGGGATCGGAGCCGTCGCCGGACGTGTCGCTCTCGAGCATCTCCCAAGGAATGCCCGCGGTGCCCCCGTCGAGTTCGAGCTGCACGTCGGTCGTGCCGCCGAGGAACGGCTCCATCTCGAGCGGGATCAGCAGCTTGAACAGCGTGCGACCGAGTTGCGCATCGGCGAGCGCGTTCTGGGGGACGCCGGTCACGAGCTGCCGCAACAGTCGCGTTTGCGTGGCCTGCGCGCGGACTTCGCTGCGGGCACGCTTGGTATCGAGCGTGTAGACGATCTGCGCTTCGCCGCCTCTTCCCTCCTGCGTCACCGCCGAGATCAGGTCGTAGTCGGCACCGCGATAGCCGGAGTCGAGCAGGCGAGGCAGCGCTCCGGGGCCGCTCGAGACGGGCTCGACGACGACGAATTCGCCCGGCGCGGCGGCGGCTTGCACTTGCAGCGCGCGCCATACTTCGCCGGCGCGATCGAGGTAGAGCTCGACCAGGTGCAAACGGCTGACCACGGGCCAACCCCCCTTGGCCATCCGCAGATTGGCTTCGTGCACACCCTGAGCGATGAGCCGGGCCGCCTCGCCCACCGAGATGCCGATGCCGCCGCTGCCGATGAGCGTCGACGCCAGCTCGAAGACGCCGGGCGCGCCGCCGGGCATTTCGGTCAGGTGCTGCGACCAGGCGATCACCGCTTGTCGCACGGTGGCCACGAGATCGGCGGCGAGGAGCTTGCCCTCCGCGCCGAGTCCGACCACGATCGCCGCCTCCGGGCGCGGCAGCTGCAACGGATTCTCGCGGTTGACGCCGGTGTTGAGGAAGATCTGATGCGACCCGGGCGCGTCGGGATAGAGTCCGGTGGCGAGCGCCGTGCTCATCGCGCCGTCGAGCAGCTTGTCGACGACGCGCTCGGTGCCGGTCAGTCGGGTCGCCGTGTAGTGTCCGAGCAGGAGGGGTTGCCGCACGAACAGGAGATCGCCGTTGATCACGCTGATCCTGAGCGCGGTGCCGGCCGCAGTCGCGGGCTTCGGTTGCCTCCCTTCGGGCGCCGCAATATCTCGCGCCGACTCCGGCGGGACGCTCGGACGCGGCGCATGCGAGGGACGGCTGCGGACGCGAGGAGCTGATGCGCCGGCTCCGGCTCGCGTCGACGCCGCGTCGGCGAGCGGTGCCAGCAGGCTCGTCGTCCCGGTCGCGAGCAATTCGCCGTAAGCCGCGAACGCGTCCTTGCGCGCGGGCAGCTCGCCGTGTTCGCAGTCGACTTGCCAGGTGCGCACGCCGGGTATGCGCGCGCTTTCCAGCGTCACCCGGCCGTCGCCCGTCTCCGGCGCATCGAGATACTCGAGACCGCGGTCGTCGAGTGCGAAGCCATCGGGGGTGAAACGCGCCTTGCCGACGACGAGGAGCAGCTTTCTCTTGAACGGATCGAGATCGCTCCGGAGCTGCTCGTCGAGGCGTGCCCGCAGCGCGACCGCGCGGTCGATCACCTTCTGCGGCGGGACGCCCCACGTGTAGGCGTTGAGCTGGATCTCGTCGTGGTGCCAGGCGTTGAACTCGCGGACGTGCGCCAGGTCGTCGTCGGCGAGCCGTTGCCACGTGGCCTCCCGGGCGAGCGCGAGCTTGGAATCGGCGAGCGCGGCCTGGAGCTGGATGAATCCGGGAAAGCAGGCCATCAGCTGTCGCGCGGCGTGGTCGTGAAACGGCGCACCGACGGCGACCAGGGCGTTGCCGAAGGTGTCGTCACCCGAGAGCACCTGCATCGGCGCCCACGAGCCGCCGTTCGGCGTCCCGAGCATCAGCAGGCGCGCTCCGGGGTGCGCCATCGTGCGTTGCCACACCGCGGGACGCTCGAGCTGCAGCGTGCGGACGAGGAGCCCGCCCATCGAGTGCGCGACGAAGCGGACGGGTTGCCCGCTCCGCTTGCGCGTCGCGAGCGCTGCCTCGACGGCGTCCCCCAGGCGCCGCGCCTCTTCTTCCAGGGGCCGGCGCCAGTCGTAGGCGAACTCGACGACCTCGTGTGTCGTCGCGAGAAAGGCTTCGAGTTCGCCGTAGGTCAGCTCGATCGCCCCGTCGGGTTCGACGCCGTCCGCCTTGCCCGGCGTGTATCCGAGCCGCTCGAGGCCGCCGATCAGCCGCCACGAGAGCCAGATGCGCTTGCCGTCGGCCTTGAGATTGCTGCCGAGGATTCCCGGCAGCACGAACACCGCAGGCTTGTCGCCGACCGGCGCCAGGTCGCGCGTGCGCCGGACGGCCCGGGTGCCGGTGGCCGACGCGCCGCTCCACGACAGCGGCCCGATGACGCGGAATCCGGCGGGCGCCTCCTCCGTCAGCGCATCGGCGACCGCCGCGGCGGTTCGCTCGTTGCGAAAGTAGTTGAAGTGCGAGACTTTCGCCCCCTGGTCGAACAGGAAGGTCGCGCCGGGGGCGCGGGGCGCGCCGCCGTACATCGAGCGGGTCTGCACGACCAGGTCGTTGTCGGTCCAGTAGAACGCGTCGGCCAGCAATGTCTTGAGCCAGGAGATCACCGAGTCGCCCTCGATGTCGCCCGCGACGACGCGCAGATCGCCGGGAATCGCAGTGCCCGCGCCGTTGAGCCAGCGCACGAGCGGGCTGTCGGGAATCTGCGCGGCGAGGCCGGGGAGGAGCGCCGGGTCGGCGCGGCGCCGCGCCACTTCGCCCAGGAAATCCACGATCGCCGGCGCGACCGGAATGCCGGCGAGTTCGAGCGCCCACTTGAAGATCGAGACGTACGCATCGAGCCGCCTGGAGGCGAGCAGCGTGCCGCGCGAGGGACAGGCGACCCGCACGACGCGCTCGACGCGAAGCCCGCGCTCGGCCGCGAGCGCGCTGAGCGTGTTCAGCGCGGACCGCTGTGTGCGATAGGCGTCGCCCTTGAAGAACGCGAGGTCGTTCTTCGTCAGCGCGGGTCCGGCGCAGATGCGAGCGAGCGTCTCGGCCACGAGTCCGCCGCGCGAGTGGGTCAGGAGATGCAAACGGGATCCCTTCGGACACGCCCGCGCGAGGGCGAGGGCGTTGTCGATCGGACTCGCGCCGAGCGTCGGATGCTCGAGGCCGTAGACGCGGTGCCGATAGTGGTCGAACAGCGACCGCACGCGCTCCGGGTGGTCGATCCACAGTCTGCCGAAGCTTCCGCTCGTCTCCGACATCGTCCCGTGCACCAGCACCAGGACAGGATCGTCGTTCGGTCCGCGGGGGATCTGCGGCAGCGGCGCCGCCGTGCCCTTGAGCCTCGGCAGGGAATCGGGCGAGAGGCCGTACACGCCCGCATCGACCTGGGCGTCGACGCGACGCACGAATTCCGATGCCGCGAAATCCGCGGCGAGATCCGTGCCGAGGTCGGTGACGATTTCGACCGCCGACAGCCGGACGGCGCCGGGCAGCGCGCGCGCCTCGCCGCGTTGCGCCGGAACCTGCTCGAATCCCGCCCACTGCAGGCTCGGCGGGATCCGGATTTCGCCCTGCCTGTCCGCGCGCGCGCCGCGGCTTCCCCTGTCACGTCCGTCCGCGGCCTGCGCGCGCAGGAGGTCGCGCGCGTTCTCCGGATGGAGCACCAGCACGGGACCGCCCACGACATGGAACGCGACGACGTCCTTGCCGGGAACCGCGGTCATCCGGACTTCGCTTGCACCCCCGCGTTGTGCGCCCACGCGCACCGACTGCTTGATCTTCCCGCGAGTCAGCCCCGCCGGCGGCGACGGTGGCGCCGCACCGCGCACGGCGGTGGCGGATTCCTGCGCCTGCGGCGTGCCGGCCAGCACGAACGTTATCGGCGTCGGTGCGGCGGCAGCCATCGATCCGTCTCCTCTGCTCCGCGCGTCGCGGATGACATTCGTTGTCCGGCATTCTGCGCGCCGGCCCGCGCGGGGCGCGACGCCGGCGTGTCGCGCCGGAGCGCGGGCCGCTTCAGATCGTCCAGGGCCTTTCCGCCTCGAATCCGGCATTCGCCGCCCCGACGAAGAAGTAGTTCGGGGTCTGGTCCGGCGGCATCTTCGACACGACCGTGTCGCGCAGCTTGCGGTAGGTGCCCTTGAATTTTCCTCCGTTCCAGACCTTCTTCAAGGTGCCGGTGAAGAGCCCGTTGCGCGCCCCGTCGCGCGAGGTCTGATTGTCCATGCATCCCGAGATCAGCAGCACGCTGGCGTCGATCTTGGCCCTCTCGGCGGCCGGGTGCTCGTCCTGGATCCTCTTGTAGAGCTTAGCGTGGGCCCTCTGCACCTTCCGCACGACGGTCGTCGGCATCGCCCGGATGCGCGGCCCGCCGGAAACGAACGCCGGAATGTTGCGGAGGACGGTGCCGCTGTGGCAGCTGTCCGACAGCACGACGATGCGAACACCGCCCTTGAACTTGGCCCACAGCTCGTAGAGCTCGTCGTCGATGAATTGGCGGTCGTAGCAGACCCAGGTCTCATCCATCCGGTCCGCTTCGTCGCCGTTGGTGTCGTTGACCTGGCCCCCGTGCCCCGAATAGGTGAGGAAGAACATGTCACCGGACTTGAGCGCCTTGGCGGCGTCGAGGATCGCTCCTGACACGGCGCCGGCCGTCGCGGCCTTGGTCAGCAGCAGCGTCCTCTTGGCGAACCGCTGCTTCTTCGCCAAGGCCTCCATGTCCCGTGCGTCCGCTTCGCAGGCGGTGAGCTGCCCGTCCCATCCTTCGTACTGGTCCGGATCGACGCGATTGAGGCCGATGTGGAGCGAGATTCCTGCGGGCATGACGGGCACCTCCTGGTGGATGGTCGGTCGGCTACAGAGTCTTCAGGTATTCGAGCAGGGAGTCCTTCTCGCCTGCGGGCAGGTCGACACCGAAGACGTGCCCGCCGTTGCCGTTGGCGCGCTCGCTCGTGTCGAATCGCGTGCCGATGCGCCGGGCCTCGTCGCCCTGCGTGACGAAGCCGACGCTGGCCTGATCGTACAGGTCGTAGCCGCGCCAGAACACCTTGGGCCGGTTCGCAGGCGGCTCCAGCAGGTCGCGGAGCGTCGGCACCGAGCCGTTGTGCAGATAAGGCGCGCGCACCCAGACCCCGTCGAGGAACGGCGGGTTGTAGCCTTCGAGCGGCGTCTCGACGAGCCCCTTGCGCTCGATCCCCATCGAGCTCACGACTTTGTTCGCGGCGACGGCGTTGTCCTTGCTCCAGGTGTCCATCCGCTCGCGATCGGTGCCGACCGCCGCGAGCGGCATGCGCCGACCGGTCTTTTCGCTCGCGTGACAACTCGCGCAGTGCTTCTCGAACACCGCCTTGCCGGCGGCGGCACGCGCCTGGTCGATCGCAAACGGGTATTTCGGCGGCGGCGCGTTGCGCAGGTAGTCCTGGAGCCACTTCACCTGCTCGAGAAACGCCGCGTTGCTCTTGGGCGGCGCGCCGAGCAGGCCGAGCGCCGAATCGATGATCACCGAGTACGAGTCGTGGCTGTCGCCCGACCAGTTCATCGTGGTGCCCGGGGCGTCGTATTTCTTCAGGTTCCAGATCGACGGGATGTCGCCGGGCCCGAAGCTGTCGTCCATCGGGACCTTGATCATGAAATACTTGGTGAGATTCATCGAGTCGTCGCGGCCGCGGCCCCACTCTGGAAAATCGTGGCGATAGATCCACGCGAACTGCGACTCGCGCTCGAGCAACCGTTTCTTCGTCATCGGGATGATGAGGAACCGCCAGGCGAGCCGCTCGTCCCACGGGAGGTCGGTGACGAGGTTGATCTCGCGCATCAGGTTGTCGGCGTTGAA
>DASQBO010000138.1:0-4905 GCA_035635175.1 Casimicrobiaceae bacterium
CGGGAACGATGTCCGGATGACCGTTCAGGAACCACGCGAGCGAGCCCATCATCACCGGCAGCGCGGTGTTGTGCAGCCAGAAGTGGGCGACCGCGAGACGGCTCCGCGCGGCCTCCGGATGGACGCTGTAGATCAGGCCTGCGAGCGCCGTCGTGGCGAAGCCGAGCAGGTTCAGGTGCGCATGCACCGGCTTCAGCGTGAAGTCTTCCGTGACGCCCATCGCGATGCCGAGCGCGACCCCCGCCATCAGGTAGACGACGGAGAGCTTGAGCCACGTCGTTGCCGACGGCGCGAACGAGACGGTGACGGCGGAACCTGCGGCAGCCGAGTGATCCATGAGTTCCTCCTAGGTTGGTTGCGTTTGCAAAGAAGGCGACGATCGCGCTCAGATCGTGGGCGCGATCGCCAGTGCCTCGAGACCGTCGCGCGTGCGATCGCGGCCGCGCCACACCGATGCGATTCCGATCGGGCGCCGCGCCGCGTCGACCGCCGCGCGGACCGTCGCCGCGAGGCGGCCGACGAATCCTGCCGGGGCCGCGCCGCCGTTGGCCTGGGCCCGACGCGCAAGGAAGAGCAGCAGCGCGAAGATCGTTCCGCCCGGCAGCAGAATCTCGAGCAGCAGGTACGGTCCCGCCTTCTGAAGGAGGATCGCGAGGCCCTTGAAGCTCGTGAGGACGGTCGTTTTCACTTGAATCTCCTTGGTCGCTGCTGCTGCCGTGGTCAGAGCACGAACGGAGGTCTCCGCTTGCGTGCCGTGGCGCCCGCCGGCGTCTTCCGCCTGCGCGGTCCTGCTGCCCGCTCGCCGCTTCGCGCGTCTACTGCAGTGGTCTCGGGCTCCTGCGTCGCGGCCGGAGCGTTCCGGCTGCGGGTCTTGCCGTCGACGCGTTCGCTGCGCTTGTTCATCGGGTGCTCTCCGTTGTCTTCCCGTCCGGGGACCCTCCTGAGGCCCGGGGACGAGGCGCAGTGTGCGCAGCGGGGCCTTGCCTATCGCTTACGAATTCGCGTTGCGACGGCACGGCGAGCGCCGGCCCCCGGTCGCCGTGAGTCCGTGGGCGCAACCGTTTGAGCCAAAACGATTTTCGGCGAACCTCCCGGGCCGGGCGGTGCGCGATCGCGAAACGGCCGCGCGAGCGCCGTCGTGGGCGCGGTGCGCCCGTGACGGCGTCTTACGGATGACTTACGGGAGTCAGGAAAGCCGCGCCGGCGCGCGACCGGCGGCGATTTCCTGGTACAGGCGGTCGGTCTCGGCGGACGGCTTGACCCCGAGCACGATCGAGAGGAGTTCGCGGCAGCGGCGGAAGGCGTTGATCGCCTCCGCCTGGTCGCCCGTCGCGGCGAGCGCGCGCATGAGCCCGCGATAGAACGTCTCCGCGAGGTTGTCGGCCTCAAGCCCGCGCCGGTAGACGTCGACCGCCGTCGTCCAGTCGCCTTCGCGCTCGAGGCGCTCGCCGAGCCGCAGCAGAGCGCGGACGACGCGCGCGCGCAGCGCGTCGCGCGGCTTCGCGATCCACGGCTCCTCCTCCGAGCCGAGGAGCGGACCCGGATACGCTTCGAGCAGCCGCCGCGCCGCGAGCGCGGGGGGGCCGCCGTCGACGCCGTCGGCGACGCGCTGCGCGGCGTCGATCGCCGCGTCGAGCGCCCAGACGTCGGTCCACGCGAGCGTTCGCGCGAGCGACAGCTTGCCCGCCGCGAGGACGAGCGCGTTGTCGACGTCGACCAGCTTGCGCAGGCGGAACAGCGTCGTGTCGAACGACGTCTTCGCGGCGGCGCCCTCCGCGTCGGGCCAGAGCGACGTCATCAGCAGCTGGCTGTCGACGTCGTTGGCGCCGAGTGCCACGAGCAGCTTCAGCAGATCGAGCGGCCGCTGTTGCGTCTTGCCGGAAGAGCGCACCGGATGCCCGTCGCGGATCAGCTCGAACCCGCCCAGCGCGCGCACGCGCAGGCGGAAGGGCCACGCCGGGCCGGCGTCGGGCGGCGCCGCCAGCGCGTTCTTCTCGATCAGGATGCGTGCGCAGTCGGGTTCGATGCCGTGCACGAGCGCGAAATCCAGAAGCCGCGCCGCGAGGTCCGGGCGGTTGCGCAGGAAGACGGTCTGGGCGCGCGCCCGGTACCCGGCGAGGACCGCCGACAAGCGCGCCGTCGCGGCGTCGACGTTGCCCGCGTCGATGTCGAGCCCGATCTCGACCAGTTCCCGCGTGTGCTCGAACGTGCTCCGCTCGTCGTCGGGCGACAGTGCGATCGCCTGGTCGAGCGCGGCGAAGCCGCCCGCGTTGTCCCCCGCCGCGAGCTTCGCGTGCGCAAGCCGCCCGTAGAAGTGCGGCATCTGCAGCGTCGGCAGCCCGGTCTCCCTCCCGAGGGCGAGGGCAGCCTCGGCCTCCCGCACCGCCGCCGCGAACTGCCCGGTCCGCTGCTCGAGCATCGAGCGCAGATAGTGGAAGTATGCCCAGTCCATCCTGCGGCTGGGCGCGAGGCGGCGCTCCATCTCGTCGAGCTGCGCCTTCGCCGCCGCGAAGTCGCCTTTGCTGATGAGCGCCGACACCTCCGCGTGGTCGATCTCGAACAGGTAGGCTTCGAGCCCGTACCGCTCGGCGATCGCGCGCGCTTCGGCGATCACCCGCGTCGATTCGCCGTAGCGCCCGTTGATGTAGTGCCAGAACGACAGGTGCGTGCGCCACCACACCTGCATCAGCGGCGTCGCCTCGGGCCGCTCGAGCACCGGCGCCATGTGCGCCACGAGCCGCGGCGCCATCTCGCCGTTCGTCCGCCAGTTGATGTAGTTGAACAGCGTCGAGGCCGCCATCGTCTGCACGTTGACGTCGTAGTCGCCGGCGAGGAGCTCGTGCAGCCGCTCCGCGCACGGGGCGAGGCGGGGATCGTGCGGCTTGCGGAACAGGAGCACGATGAGGAGCGCGGCGTGCGCGCGCAGGTCGCTCTCGGGGTCGAGGTCCGCTCCGGGCGCGAAGAGCTGCTCGAACTCGGGCAGCCAGCGGTCGAGCGGCGCGAAGTTCGCCCACTCGTAGTAGACGCCGGTGACGATCGTGCTCAACGCCAGCGCCTGGCCGCGCAGGTCGCCCGCGGCCTTGAACGCCGCGTGCGCGCGCTCGAGCGCGGGGCGCCCGCGCTTGGGGTCGACGAAGATCCACGCGCGCCCGAACCAGTACTCGAGCCACGGGTCGCTCTCGCGCATCGGCTGGGGCAGCGCGCCGATCCAGTCCGACAGCGCCTGCGCGCGCCCCTGCCGCGCCCAGTCGAGCGCGTTCGCGCGAATGAGCGCGTGCATCGGTTCCCACTCGCCGGCTTCCCGGTAGAGAGTGAGGGCATCGCTCGCCTGCCCGCGCCCGGCGAGGAGCTCCGCGGCGCGCCGGTGGGCGACCCGCTGCTCGTCGGCGGACAGCCGCGCGCGCATCTCCTCGAGCAGGAATTCGCGGAAGAGCGCGTGGTAGTGGTAGGTTGTCTGCGCGCCGCGCCGCCGGTCGGTGAAGAGGTGCCGCCGGTAGAGGTAGTCGAGCAGGCGGCCGACGTCGTCGCGGCCCGTGAGCGCCTCGGCGTCCGCCTGCGTGAAGGACGGAGGAATCGCGGTCAGCATCAGCGCGCGCTGGTTCGCGGGCTGCGCCGAATTGAAGATCTCGCCCGCGAAGTACTGGAAGATCGTCTCCTTGCCTTCCGCGAGCGACGCGTCGATCGCCGCGCCGTGCCGGCTCAGGTGCTCGCGCAATAGGACGAGGGCCGCGACCCAGCCGTCGCTCTGCCGCTGGATGCGCTCCAGCGCGGACGCGTCGAGGTGCGCGCCGCCCAGGATCGCCTCGGATTCCTTCGCCGTGCAGCGGAGCTCGGCCTCGTCGATGCGGGCGATCCGGCGGTTGGCGATGAGTCGCGCGAATTCCGCCGGCGGCTCCGTCCGCGACATCACGACGACGGTGAAGCCTTCGGGAATCTCCTCCATGCCCTGCGCCAGCGCGGCGCGGTGCTCGGAGGTCGTTCGCGCCTCGTGAAAGTTGTCGAGCACGACGACGCACGGATGCGGGAGCACCGAGAAGAAATCGCGGAAGAATCCCCGCGCGAACCGCGCGAGATTCTGCTGCAGCTCGGACGTGTAGAGCGGCAGCGCCGCGGCCGCCTTGCCCGCGACGTGCTCCGCGGCGATCCGCATGTAGTGCACGTAGGTCGCCGGATCGGCGTCGCCGACGTCGACCTGGTACCAGATGTGACGCAGCTTGCGCGCCTCGAGCCAGCTCGCGACGAGCGTCGACTTGCCTGCGCCCGGCGGCGCGCAGATCCAGACGATCGGACGCGACGCGGCCTCGTCGAGCAGGTCGAACAGCCGCGGCCGCGCGAGCGCGTCGTAGAGCTTCGGGCGGGTGAGCTTGGCGAGTGCGGGAGCGCGGGCCACGGGCGCGACAAACGAGCAGGTCGAGGCGCTATGATCGCATCGGACCGGCGTCGGCGCGAGCGGGGCGCGACGGCGGAAGTCAGATCCGAGGACCGGGGAGCGGGCTCGCCTCCCGCTTCCCGTTGCCACGCACGGATTCGAGCAGCGCGAGCAACCCTTTGAGCAGGGCCACCGGCGAAGGCGGGCAGCCCCGGATGTGCAAGTCGACGGGAAGCACCGCCGAGACGCCGCCCACGCACGCGTAGCTGCCGGCGAACACGCCGCCGTCGCGCGCGCAGTCGCCTACGGCGACGACCCATTTCGGGCCGGGCGTCGCCTCGTAGGTGCGCTCGAGCGCTGCGCGCATGTTCGTGGTGACCGGGCCCGTCACGAGGAGCACGTCGGCGTGACGCGGCGAGGCGACGAAGCGCAAGCCGAATCGCTCGAGGTCGTAGACGACGTTGTTGAGCGCATGGATCTCGAGCTCGCAACCGTTGCACGAGCCGGCGTCGACTTCGCGTATCGAAAGGGTACGG
>DASQBO010000139.1:0-12736 GCA_035635175.1 Casimicrobiaceae bacterium
CGCCCAGGCCCGCCGCGACGACGACGAGGATGAACATGATCCCGAGTTGCAGGCCCAGGATGTTCCAGAGGCCGCGGCGGTAGCCGAAGCGCATCCCGGCGGTCATGCACGAGATCGCGCCCGCGCCGGGCGAGAGCGAGATGAGCCACGAGGCGACGAAGAAGGCGAGCCAGGTGTCGAGCGGCATGGGAAGGTGCCCGCGAGGGTGAACGATGATAGCACCCGTCTCGCGGCCGACCGGCCGCGCATCCCGTCCCGGTACAATTCGCGTCAGGGAGCGCGCGCAGAACGAGACATGGGCGAGACGGCCACGGCCGCGCCGGCGGAACTCCGCTTCGAATTCACCGGCCGGACCGCGGAATACTTCCGGATCTGGGCGGTGAGCCTCTGCCTGTCGCTCGCGACGCTCGGCGTCTACTCGGCCTGGGGCAAGGTGCGCAAGCGCCGCTATCTTTACGCCCACACGCGCCTCGACGGCTCGGGCTTCGACTACCGCGCATCGCCGCGCGCGATCCTGCGGGGCCGCGCGATCGCGCTCGCGCTCTTCGGCGGACTCGCGCTAGCGGGTCACTTCGTCCCGACGATGCAACTCGTGCTCTTCGCGCTGCTCGTGCTGCTGGCGCCGTGGATCGTCGTCGCGTCGTCGCGCTTCAACGCGCGCAGCACCACATTCCGCAACGTGGCGTTCGCGTTCGACGGGACCGTGCGGGAGGCGGCGAAGGTGCTGCTGGGCTTCGGCGCGATCGCGATCGCCACGGCGGGCATCGCGTGGCCGTGGTTTCGGATGCGCCGCGCGCGCTTCATCGTCGAGCACCATCGCTTCGGCGCGACGCCGTTCCGCGCGGACCTCGAGGCCGGCGGCTTCGTCCTCGCGTACCTGCTCGCGTTCCTGATGCTCGTGGGCGTCGTCACGATCGTCGGCGTGACCGTGGGCATCGTCTCGGCGACGACGGCGACGGCGGGCGAGGCGCCCCCCGCGTTCGTCGTCTTCGCGCCCGTGATCGCGATCTACGCGGCATACCTGGTCGCGTACGCGTACCTGCGGGCGCGCGTGGGCAACCTGACGCTCGACGGGACGGTCGTCGGCGCGCTGCGCGGACGGAGTACGCTCCGCGCGCGCGACCTGGTCTGGCTCTACCTCGGCAACGTCGTCGCCGTGCTCGCGACGCTCGGCCTCGCGGTGCCGTGGGTGACCATCCGGATGGCGCGCTACCGCGCGGCGAAGCTCGCCCTCGCCGGCGGCGCGAATATCGCGTCGTTCGCCGCCGCCGCAGGCGCCGGCGCGGGCGCGGCCACGGGCTCCGAGGTCGGCGATCTCTTCGACGTGGACGTGTCGCTGTGAGCGCCGTCGGGCCGCCCCTGCGCCCACCGGACCGCCCCAGGGGCGCGGCGGCACTCGATGGTTCGGTCGAACTTTCTAGAGCGACCGTTCCTGGCGCAGAGCCCACTCGGGCGGAACGGCGTGAAGCGACGTTCGCGGGGGAACACACGGCGTTCGATGGCGTCCTGCACGAAGGCCGGCGGGCGAGCGCACTGGCCGTGCGCGTCGAGGCCCACGGCGCCTACCTCCTGCTGTGGGACGGCACGGTGACGGGCCGCGTGCCGCGCAGCGGCATCGTTGCGGACGCCCCGGTGCCGGGCGTCCCGCGGACGCTGCGCCTTCCCGACGGCGCCAGCATCGAGACCGGCGATCGCGCCGCGGTCGAGGCGCTCTGGCCCGTGCGGGGGCGCATCGAGCGCCTCGCGTACGGGCTCGAGTCGCGCTGGCCCGCCGTCCTCGCATGCCTCGTGGCGGCGGCGGCCGGCGTCTGGTTCCTCATCGCGGTCGTGCTGCCGCAGGCGGCCGAGCCGGTCGCGCGCGGCATGAGTCCGCGCGTCGACGAGTTCCTGGGCAAGCAGGTCCTGTCGACGCTCGACGGCCGGATCTTCGCGCCGTCGGACCTGCCGCAGGCGCAGCAGGAGGCGTGGCAGGCGAAATTCGACGCGTTCGTCGCCGGCGAGCCCGGCGCCGATCGCTATTCTCTCGTCTTCCGTCACGCCGGCGCGCCAAACGCGTTCGCGCTTCCGGACGGGACGATCGTCGTCACCGACGAGATGGTCCGCGCGGTGGGCAACGACGACGAGTTGCGCGCCGTCTTCGCGCATGAGATCGGCCACGTCCGCGGCCGGCACGCGCTCAGGCTCGTGCTGCAGCGCTCGGGCGTCGCCATTCTCCTGACGGCGGTCGCCGGCGACGCCATCGGCGTCACCTACCTCGCGGCGGCGCTGCCGTCGATGCTCTTGCAGTCCGGCTACTCGCGCGAATTCGAGGTGGAGGCGGACGACGCCGCGCTCGCGCAGCTGAAGCGCCACGGCGTCTCGCCGCAGGCGTTCGCCGACCTGATGCGGAGGCTCGAAAGGCAGGAACCGGCGGCGCGGACACAGGGCGCCGTGAGCCGCTACCTCGGGAGCCATCCGGCGACCGAAGAGCGCATCCGGCGCGCCGAGGAAGCTCGCTGAAGAAATCCCGGGATCGTTACCACCCGGCGTCGCATTTGACGCTGCAGCCGTACGGTGACGTGGGCGCGACCGTCACGGGCCGGCCGTCCAGCGCTTCGGTCAGCGCGGCGCGAACGAAATTGCGCGCCGACTTCGCGTCACCGGCTTCGCCGTCCGCCGGTCGTCGATCGCGCCGTTGTAGATGACGATGCCGGCGCGGTCGATGACGAACATGTGCGGCGTCGTGCCGAAGCGAGGCGGACCGTGAAACTCCGAGTCCGATCGATCTACAACGTGGCGAGCGCGTCCAGCACGACCTGCGACTGCAGCACTTCCGGCAGCAGAAGCGGCGTCTTGCCGGGCCGGTGCAGGACGTAGACGGGGACACCGCTCCGTCCGAGCGCGGCCAGCGCCTGCGTGATAGCCGGGTCGCGGCGCGTCCAGTCGGCGCGGACGAGCGCGACGTCGCGCTTGCTGAACGCCGAGCGCACGGTGTCCGTGTTGAGGACGAGCCGCTCGTTGACCTGGCACGTCACGCACCACGCCGCCGTGAAGTCGACGAACACCGGGCGGCCCGCGGCGACGAAGTCGGCGACGCGCGTCGGCGTGAACGCCGCCCATTCACCGTCGTTCGCCGCCGCGGCCGTGCGCGGCGACGCTTCCGTGCTCCCGGCGAAGAGCGGGTACGCGACCAGGGCCGCGCCGGCGATCGCGGCGACGCCGGCGATGCCCCACGGGCGCGCGCCGCCGCCGCGGACGATGCGCCACGCCCAGAGCGCGAAGCCGATGCCGAGGAGCGCGACGAAGAGACGCAGCACCGCGTCGTTGTCGCGCTGCGCGCCCAGGACCCACGCGAGCCAGATCACGGTGCCGTAGAGCGGGAACGCGAGCAGCTCCTTCAGTCGCGCGAGCCACGGCCCGGGGCGCGGCAGCCGCGCGCGCCAGCCCGGGAACCACGCGAGCAGCACGTAGGGCAGCGCCATCCCGAGGCCGAGCGCGACGAACACGAGCAGCATCATCGCGGTGCCGCCGGCGAGTGCGACGCCGAGCGCCGCGCCCATGAACGGCGCCGTGCACGGCGACGCGATCACGACGGCGAGCACGCCCGAGCCGAAAGCGTCGACGGCGCGGTTCTGCGACGACCACTCGGCGACGCGCGAGGGCACGACCATGCCGAACTCGAACACGCCGGACAGATTCAGCGCCAGCACGAAGAAGAGGATCGCAAGCGCGGTGACGACCGCCGGCGACTGCAGCTGGAAGCCCCAGCCGAGCTGCTCACCGGCCGCGCGCAGCGCCGAGAGCAGGAGACCCAGCGCGACGAACGTCAGCACGACGCCGCCGGCGAACGCGACCGCCTCGCCCTTGAGCGTCGAGCGGGCATCGTGGTGCGTCGCGAAGCCCAGCACCTTGAGCGACAGCACCGGGAACACGCACGGCATCAGGTTCAGGATCAGGCCGCCGACGAGCGCGAAGGCGAGCGCGAGCGCGAGGCTCATGCCGTTGGCCGCGGCAGGCGGCGGCGACAGGTCGAGCGCCGGCGCCGCTGCGAGCGCGACCTTCGGGCCGGCGACGACGGCGCCGTTCACCGCCACGTCGATCGTCGCCGCGCGGACATCGGGCGAGAATCCGTTCGCCGCGGTCACGACGCCTGCCAGCTTGCCGAAGGGCCCCGCGAGCGTGCTCGCGACGGGCAGCGTCAGCACGTAACCCGAGCCATCGCGCGCGAGCGCCTGCGGCTTCGATGGCTCGATCCGATCGATCGCGTTCGCGAAGAAGCGGATCGGGCCCGCGTCGGGCGCGCCCGCCGGGGGAACGAGCTTGAGCGCGATCGTCGCGCCGCGCCCCTCGGCGCTCGCCTGCCAACCGGCGAGCGGACGCGGCAGCGCCGCCACGGCTGCGGCGATCGGCGCGCCCCATCGCGAATCCGGGTCGGCCCTGTCGGCGACCGGAAGCGCGAGCGTCAGGTCCGCGCCCTCCGGAATGCACGTCTCGCGGCAGACGAGCCAGTCCGCACGCGCGGCGAGCGTCGCCGTCGATCCCGGTGCGAGCGTGGGCGCGGGCTTGAGCTCGACCAGGTGCAGGACTTCGTTCTCGTAGCCGTAGTTGACGAGCGGCCCGGTGGGCAGAGCGCGCGGCGCCGGCCACTCGATCGGTCCCGCCGCGACGCCGGCGGGCAGCTTCCACGCGAGCGTCGTCGGCAACCCCGAGTCGCCCGGGTTCTGCCAATAGGTGTGCCAGCCCTTGTCGATCGTGAGCCGCAGCGCGACGGTCAGGGGCTCGCCCGGCACGAGCGCGCTTTTCGCGGCGACGAGCTCTGCCTCGACGTGCTCCGTGCGGACGGGGGCGGCGAGCGCAGACGCCGCGAGCGCGCAGGCGGCCGCCGCGCAAAGCGCGCGCAGCGCCGATCGCGTCCCGCCCGAGCCCCGATGTCCCATCCGAAATCCGCCCCCGTCCGTTGGGTCGCGCGCCGGCGCGATGGTTCCCGCCGCGGGGTAGCGGCAAAGCTATAATTCTACCGTTCCCCGCGCGGGTGCCGTGCCGCGCGGACTGTCGCCCGCCCGCCGCGTCGCCCCGCCCGATCGACGGTCGCCGGGCCCGCCCTTCCCCCGCGAACAACCCCGCCGGCCGTCCGATTCCATGGAAGCGTTTCTCGTGTCAGCCGGGGTCGTCGCGCTGGGCGAGATCGGGGACAAGACGCAACTCCTCGCGCTCCTGCTGTCGGCGCGGTTCCGGAAGCCCCTGCCGATCGTCGCCGGCATCCTCGTCGCGACGCTCGCGAATCACGCGCTCGCTGGCTGGCTCGGCAACCTCGCGCGCGCGGCCCTGCCGCCGGACCTCCTGCGCTGGATCGTCGCCCTGTCGTTCTTCGCGGTCGCCCTGTGGGCGCTCAAGCCCGACACGCTCGACGAGAAGGAGCCGCCGCCCGCGTCGCGCTGGGGCGTTTTCGGCGTCACCGTCGTCGCGTTCTTCCTCGCCGAGATCGGCGACAAGACGCAGGTCGCGACGATCGTGCTTGCCGCGCGGTTCGAGTCGCTCGCCGCGGTCGTGCTCGGGACGACGCTCGGGATGCTGCTCGCGAACGTGCCGGTCGTGCTGATCGGGAAAGCGGCCGCGACGAAGATCCCGTTCAAGGCGGTGCGCGTCGCCGCCGCGCTGATCTTCGCCGCGCTGGGCGTCTACGCGCTGCTCGGTCCCGGCGTCGCGGGCGGCTGAAGCCCGGGACGACGCACCGCGGCCGGTATAATCGGCCGCCTGCACTCGCCGGAGCGCGGCCAGGACGAGCCGAACCATGAAACCGTACAACCCCGCCGCCATCGAAGCGGCCGTCCAGGCCCAGTGGAAGGCGGCCGACGTCTATCGAGCGTCCGAGCGCACGGACCGGAAGAAGTTCTTCTGCGTCTCGATGCTGCCCTACCCCTCCGGCATCCTGCACATGGGGCACGTCCGCAACTACACGATCGGCGACATGATGTACCGGTACCTCCGGATGCAGGGGTACAACGTGCTGACGCCGATGGGCTGGGACGCGTTCGGGCTGCCCGCCGAGAACGCGGCGATGAAGAGCGGCGTGCCTCCCGCCCAGTGGACCTACGACAACATCGCGACGATGAAACGGCAGATGCAGGCCGTGGGCCTCGCGATCGACTGGTCGCGCGAGCTCGCGACCTGCGACCCGGCGTACTACAAGTGGAACCAGTGGCTGTTCCTCAGGATGCTGGAGAAGGGGATCGCCTACAAGAAGACCGGCGCCGTCAACTGGGACCCGGTCGATCAGACGGTGCTCGCGAACGAGCAGGTGATCGACGGCAGGGGCTGGCGCTCGGGAGCGCCCGTCGAGAAGCGCGAGATCCCGATGTACTACCTGCGGATCACCGACTACGCCGACGAGCTTCTCGACAATCTCCCGAAGATGACGGGCTGGCCCGAACGCGTGCGGGCGATGCAGGCGAACTGGATCGGCAAGAGCAAGGGCGTGCGCTTCGCCTTCCTGCACGACATCCGCGGCACCGACGGCGAGCCCATCGGCGGCGGGCGGATGTACGTCTTCACGACGCGCGCCGACACGATCATGGGCGTCACCTTCTGCGCGATCGCCCCCGAGCACCCGCTCGCGACGCACGCGGCGAAGTCGGACCCGGCGCTCGCGGCGTTCATCGACGAGTGCAGGCTCGGCACGGTGACCGAAGCCGATCTCGCGACGATGGAGAAGAAGGGGATGCGCACGGGCCTCTCCGTCACGCATCCGCTGACGGGCGAGAAGGTCGAGCTCTGGGTCGGCAATTACGTTCTCCTGGCCTACGGCGACGGCGCGGTGATGGGCGTGCCGGCGCACGACGAGCGCGACTTCGCATTCGCGCTGAAGTACGGGCTGCCGATCCGGCAGGTCGTCGCGATCGACGGGGAGACGTTCTCGACCGAGGCGTGGCAGCCGTGGTACGAGGACAAGGCGCGCGGACGGTGCGTCCATTCGGGCAAGTACGACGGCCTCGCCTACGAGGCCGCCGTCGACGCGATCGCGGCGGACCTCGCGGCGAAGGGGCTCGGCGAGAAACGGATCACGTACCGCCTGCGCGACTGGGGCATCTCGCGGCAGCGCTACTGGGGGACGCCGATCCCGATCGTCCACTGCCCCTTGTGCGGCGACGTGCCCGTCCCGGAGAAGGACCTGCCGGTCGTGCTGCCCGAGGACTGCGTACCCGACGGCTCCGGCAATCCGCTCGCGAAGCGCATGGACTTCGTCGACACGACGTGCCCGCGGTGCGGCCAACCGGCGAAGCGCGAGACCGACACGATGGACACGTTCGTCGACTCGTCCTGGTACTACATGCGCTACGCGTGCCCCGACGCGACCGCGATGGTCGACGCCCGCAACGACTACTGGAATCCGATGGACCAGTACATCGGCGGCATCGAGCACGCGATCCTGCACCTGCTCTACGCCCGCTTCTGGACCAAGGTGATGCGCGACCTGGGGCTCGTCGGCTTCGACGAGCCGTTCACGCGGCTGATGACGCAGGGGATGCTGCTCAACCACATCTTCTTCCGCCGCACCGACAAGGGCGGGGTCGACTACTTCGCGCCCGAGGACGTCGCCGTCGAGTACGACGCCGAGGGGCGTATCGCAGCGGCCACCGCGAAGGCGGACGGGCAGCCGGTGGAGTACGGCGGCATCGGCACGATGTCGAAGAGCAAGCGCAACGGCGTCGACCCGCACGAGCTGATCGGCAGATTCGGCGCCGACACCGCCCGCGTGTTCGTGATGTACGCCGGACCGCCGGAGGACAGCGCGCTGTGGTCGGATGCGGGCGTCGAGGGTGCGCACCGCTTCCTGCGCCGGCTGTGGGCGTTCGCGCAGGCGCATGCGGCGACGGTCAACTCGGCGCCCGGCCCCTTCGACGGGCGTGGCGCCGCGGCCCCGGTGACCGGCGCCCGGCGGGAAGTGCACCTGACGCTCAAGCAGGCGAGCTACGACTACGATCGCATCAAGTACAACACGGTCGTTTCCGCCGGCATGAAGATGCTGAACGCGCTCGAGGCGATGCCGGCGGATGCCCCCGGCGCGAGCGCCGTCCTCCGCGAGGGGCTCTCCATCCTGCTGCGCGTCCTCTATCCGGTCGCTCCGCACATCGGCTGCGCGTTGTGGGACGATCTGGGTTTCGCCGCCGAGCTCGGCGCGCTGCTCGACGCGCCGTGGCCGCAGGTGGACCCTGCCGCGCTCGCGCAGGACGAGATCGAGCTCGTGCTGCAGATCAACGGCAAGCTCCGCGGCAAGATCACCGTGCCCGCGAGCGCCGACCGGGCGGCGATCGAGGGCGCCGCGAAGGCAGCACCCGAGGTGGCGAAGCACGCCGCCGGCGCCCCGGTGAAGAAGGTCGTCGTGGTGCCCGGACGACTCGTCAATGTCGTGGTCTAGGCTTCTCGCCGTCGCGCTGGTCGCGCTGGCCGGCGGCTGCGGCTTCCACCTGCGCGGCGACGTGAGCTACGCGTTCCCGACGATCCAGATCCGATCGCCGGCGCCGCAGCCGATCGTGACGGAGCTCCGGCGCAACCTCGAGGGATCGGCGGGCACCAAGGTCGTCGACGAGGCGAAGGACGCGACGGTCACGCTCGAGATCGCGAGCGTCGTCGACGACAAGTCGGTGCTGTCGCTGTCGTCGGGCGGCCGGGTCAGCGAATACGCGCTCACCAAGCGCGTGTCGTTCAACCTCCGCGACAAGGAAGGCCGCGACTGGATCCCCGCGGGCGAGATCGTGATCCGCCGAAGCTACACGTTCAACGAGTCCGAGGTGCTCGCGCGCGAGCACGAGGAGACGCGGATGCTCCGGGAAATGCAGACGGACGCCGTCCAGCAGATCATGCGGCGACTGCAGGCGGCGCGGAAGCCGCTCGCGTAGCGTTCCTGCGATCCTCTCCGCGCGCCCGGGACGCCCGCGCCGCACCCGACCCCGTGAACCTCCGACCGCATCAGCTCGCCGCGCACCTCGCGCGGACGCTCGCGCCGGTCTACGTGATCCACGGCGACGAGCCGCTGCTCGCGCTCGAAGCGGGCGACGCGGTCCGCGAGGCCGCGCGCAAGGCCGGCTGCGCGGACCGCGAAGTGCTGGTCGTCGAGCGCGGATTCGACTGGGACGCGTTCGTCGCGGCGAACGCGAACCTCGGCCTCTTCGGCACGCGCAAGCTCCTCGACGTGCGGATCCCGTCGGGCCGTCCCGGCGCCGACGGCGCGAAGGCGCTCGAGGCGTCCGCGACGAGTCCCAATCAAGACACCGTGCTGCTCGTCACGCTGCCGCGGCTCGACCGCGCAGCGCAGTCGTCCGCGTGGTTCACGGCGCTCGCGGACGCCGGCGTCGCCGTTGCCGTCTACCCGCTCGAGCGGGACGAGCTGCCGCGCTGGATCGCGGCACGGCTCGCTCGGCAGGAACAGCGCGCCGATGACGAAACGCTCGCGCTCCTCGCCGAGCGCTGCGAAGGCAATCTGTTCGCCGCAAGGCAGGAGATCGAGAAGCTGGCACTCCTGCTCCCCGCAGGCGTGGTATCGCGCGAGGACGTCCTGCGTGCGGTCGCCGACGTCGCTCGTTTCGACGTCGCCGAGCTCTCCGAGGCCTGGCTCGGCGGCGAGCCCGCGCGGACGCTCCACGTGATTGCGACGCTCGAAGCCGAGGGCGAAGGATTGCCGCTGCTCGTCTGGCAGCTCGGCGAGGACCTGCACGCGCTCGCGGCGGTACAGGACGCGATGGCCGCGGGTGCGCCGGCGTCCGCGGCGATCCGCAACGCGCGCGTCTGGGGGAAGCGGCAGACGGCGATGGAGCGCGCGGCCGCCCGCATCCCGGCTGCAGCCGTGCCTGCGTTCCTGCGCGCGCTGGCGCGGCTCGACGCGCTGTCGAAGGGCCTCGGGACCGGCAACGCGTGGGACGAGCTGCGCACACTCGCGCTCGCCGTCGCCGGCCGCCCGGCGCTGCCGCTGCCGGCTTAGCCCACGGCCGCCTCAGTGGGCGGCGTGGCGCAGCTTGCCCGCGCGGTCGAGCGCGCCCAGCCCCTCGCGCCGACGTCAGCGCGAGCGCGCGCTCAGCGCAGGTCGCCCCACAACGCCTGCATCGCGGCGAGCGCGGCGACGGCGGCGGTTTCGGTACGCAGCACGCGCGGGCCGAGCGCCACGGCGTCGAACCCGGCCGCGCGCGCGGCGTCGAGCTCGAGCTCAGCGAAGCCGCCTTCGGGGCCGACCACCAGCGCGATCGGCGCGACGGGCGCGGCAAGGGTGGCGAGCGTCCCGGGCGCGTCCGGCGTAAGCACGACGCCGCGCCCGGGCCACGCAGCCACCCATTCCCGCAGCGGGGCGGGCGCCGCGACGGGTGGAATGCGATTGCGTCCGCATTGCTCGCAGGCGGCGACCACGACGCCCCGCCAGTGCGCGAGCCGGCGGTCCCCGCGCTCGCCCGGCGGCAGCGGGGCGCTCCGTGCGGTCACGAGCGGCTGGATCGCCGCGGTGCCGAGCTCGACCGCCTTGCGGATCGCGTAGTCCATTGCGTCGTTCGCCGCGATCGCCTGCGCGAGCGTGACGTCGAGCGGCGCCTCGCGCGCCACCGCGGCATAGCGATCGAGCCGGACCGTCGCCCCCTCGCGATCGGCGCGGACGAGCGTCGCCGAGTACTCGCCGCCGGTGCCGTCGAATAGCGTCAGCGCATCGCCCGCGGCGAGGCGCACGACGCGGACGGCGTGATGCGCGATCGCGGGCGGCAGCTCGACGGTCGAACCGGCGTCGGCCGGTGCGAGCGGGAGGGACACGAAAAAGCGCGGCGCACCCATCGGGTCACGCCGCGGCGTCGACGAAGTCGAGATGGAGGTCCTCGCTCTCCGGCACGAACCCGATCCGAGCGTAGATCGCGTTCGACGTCGGGTTCGCGGCATCGGTCGTGAGGAACAGGCTCCGCTTGCCGCGACCGAGGAGCTCGCGCGCGAGCGCCGCGACGAGCGCCGTCGCATAGCCGCAGCGGCGGCGTTCCGGAAGCGTGTAGACCGGGGCGATGCGCGCGAACTCGGGCGCAGCGTCGTTGAATCCCGCGTAGGCCGCGGCGCCACCGTCGTCCCACACCCGGAAGTCGCCGCGGACGATCCGCCCGGGCAGGTCGCGGCGGACGCGCTCGGCCGTGTCGGGGATCCCGGCCTCGGCGATGAATGCGATCTGCGCTTCGACGAGCCAGTCGGCGTCGCCCTCGGTGGCCACGCGCGCAAACCCCGGCGCTGCCGGAACGTCGGCAACCGCGCGAAGCCCGTGCTGGCGCATGCGGATGCGCAGCACGTGCGCGCGCCCCGTCCGCTCCCGCCACGCCCGCGCGAACGCGTCCGATGCGGCAGGCGATCCGACCACGCCCTGCAGCACGGGCCAGTCGGCTGCGAGATCTTCGGCGAAGGCGACCGCCGCCCCGGGTTCGCTCTGGCCGACGATCACCGGGCCGTCGTCCCGCTGGATCGCGGCGCCCCGGTCGCCGCAGGTCGCGAGATAGACGCGCCGGTCCGGTTCCGGCGGCGAGCGCTTCATCGCATGCGCCCAGCCCGCGAAGAAGCTCGCGGAAGCCTCGCCGCGCGCGGCCATCGGGGCGGCGGCGGCGATGAAGGCGTCGGGATCGGTGTGGCGCGTGACGCGCATCGGCGCTCCGCCTCGGGTTCTGCTACGATTTTGACACACTCCGATCGACGACACGCTCGAGGAAACCCCATGGCCACCACGTCGACAGCGCAGGAGCTCGGCACTATGGCGCCTCCGTTCGACCTGCGCGGCACCGACGGCAAGCGGCATTCGCTCGAGTCGGTGCGCGGGAAGAACGGCACCGTCGTCATGTTCATCTGCAACCACTGCCCGTACGTGAAGGCCGTGGCCGACAAGATCGCCCGAGACATGGCCGAGCTCGCGCGGCACGGCGTCGGCAGCGTCGCGATCATGAGCAACGACCCGGCCGACTACCCCGAGGACTCCTTCGAGAACATGAAGGCGTTCGCCGCGAAGCACGCGTTCACGTTTCCATACGTGATCGACGAGACGCAGGACGTCGCGCGCGCCTACGGCGCCGTGTGCACGCCCGACATCTTCGGCTACGATCGCAACCTGAAGCTCGTCTACCGCGGCCGCCTCGACAGCTCCGGCCGCTCGCCCGACCCGACGGCGCCACGCGAGCTCTTCGACGCGATGGCCGCGATCGCGCGCGGCGGCGCAGCGCCCGCCGTGCAGCACCCGGCTGTCGGCTGCTCGATCAAGTGGCGGCGCGCGTGAAGGGCCAGCGCAGGGGATCCAGGTCGTTCTCCCGCCGCTGCGCTACTCCACCAGCGCCCGATAGGCGTGCCACGTCGCGTGGCCGATCACCGGCACCGCGACGGCGAGCCCGACGAAGAAGAGCGCGAAGCCGAGTGCCACCAGCGCGACGATCAGGATCCCCCAGACGATCATCGCCGGCACGTTCGCGCCGAACGCTCGCAGGCTCGTCAGCACCGCGACGACGCCGTCGGTGCCGCGGTCGAGCATCATCGGCACCGAGACCACGGCGATCGCGAACGTGAAGACGGCGAAGAAGCCGCCGACGCAGAGATACGCGAACAGGAATTCGACGTTGGAAGGCGAGAGGATCTGGTCGAGAAACGAGGCGACCGTCGGCATCTCGCCCGTGTAGAAGAGCGCGAACACGACGAGCGAGGCGGGCGCCCAGACGAGCAGCACGACGGCGAGCACGAGCGCGAACACGCCGATGGCGCCCGCGTTGCCGGC
>DASQBO010000140.1:0-4824 GCA_035635175.1 Casimicrobiaceae bacterium
AGGGATTGGGGTGGCGCGTCGCGGCCTCCGGCGAGTGTGGAAGCAAGATTCCGGCCATGGGGACCAGCGGTCAGCCGCGGAGGAACCGGGCGACGGGATCGATCTGATCGGGCGAGAGCAACATCGGGGCGTGGCCGACGCCGGCGAATTCGACGACGGCGGCCTTCGGCCCGCGCGCGGCCATCTGGGCCGCGGTCTGCGCCGAGAGCAGGTCCGAGTCGCGCCCGCGAAGGACCAGGGCGGGGCAGCGGATGGCGTCCCACGCGGGCCACAGGTCGGGAGGCGCCGCCGTGGCGCGGAAGGGCACGGCAATCCCGGGGTCGTAGCCCAGGCCCCAGCGTCCGCCGGGCCGCTCGCGGACGTTGCTCCGCGTCAGCCGGTCCCACTGCGCATCGGTGAGCGGGCCGAACGGCGCCGAGATCGCGCGGATGTATTGCGCGATCTCCTGGTACGTCGCGAACGTCGGATCCATGCCCAGGTAGCCGCGGATGCGCTCGAGAGCCGCGGGCTCGATCGTCGGACCGACGTCGTTGACGACGAGCCTCGCGACCGGCGTGTTCGGCTGCGCGGCGAGCAGCATGCCCAGGAGGCCGCCCATCGACGTCCCGACCCAGCCCACCGTCTCCGCGCCGCTCTTCGCGATCAAGGCGGTCAGGACCGTGAGGTAGGTGGGAAACACGTAGTCGTTCGGATCGGCGAGCCAGTCGCTGCGGCCGCGTCCGGGCATGTCGACCGCGAGCGTGCGGTGCGTCGGCACGAGCGCGGCGGCCATGTCGTCGAAGTCGCGCGCGTTGCGGCCGACGCCGTGGACGCAGATCACGACGGCGGGGTTGTCCGGCTCGCCCCACTCGTCGTAGACGACGCGGTGGAAGCCGTGCGGCGAGAGACTGCGGAAGTGACGCTCGCGGCGCTCGGGGGTCATGGCGGAAGATTACCGCACGGCGGCGCTGCGCCGCGGCCGCAGGTGGGTGGGCTCATCGACGTCACTCAGGGTTCCGTGGACGCGCGCAGCGTCCGGTCGAGGATCAGCAGCATCGCCGCCGTCGCCCCCCAGATGTAGCGGTCGCCGTACGGAATCGCCCAGAAATCGCGGCGCAGCGCGCCCAGCATCCGGAAGTGACGCTGCTGGTGCGCGGGGTCCATCAGGAACGCAAGCGGGACCTCGAACACGTCGGCGACCTCGACCGGGTCGAGCGCGAGCTCGAGGGGCGGCTCGACCCAGCCGACGACGGGCGTCACGCGATAGCCGGTCACCGTTTCGTACTCCGACAAGTGCCCCAGCACCGACACCTGCGCCGGCGCCAGGCCCACTTCCTCGGCGGCCTCGCGCAACGCGGCGGCGGCGAGCGACGCATCGTCCGCTTCCACGCGTCCGCCGGGAAAGCTGATCTGCCCCGGATGATCGGGCAGGTCCGCGCTGCGCTCGGTCAGCAGGACCTGCAGGCCTTCGGGACGATTGACGAGCGGCACGAGCACCGCTGCCGGCGTCGGCGTGCCCTCGCGACCGGGCAGGCGGAAGCCGTCGGACAGGTTGCGCGCAGTGGGAGGGGGCGGGCGAGACAGCGCGTCGATCAGCCAGTCGCGTTGGGCGTCGGGCGGAAGGCGGAACAGGGGCAGCGGCATCGCGTACGCGCGGCCGACGAATCGAGCCGCCTCGCGAATTCTACCGCGACGCAACGTACGCGCGTTCGCTGCGCGAGGCGGCCGCCGATGGCGCGCGGGCGGGCAGGGCGCCGCGTGAAGACTCCTCGGCGCGTTACGGCACGGCGCGATCGGTCACGCGGCGGCGGAACCATGGCTGCGGCGTGCGCGCCGTCGCCGCGTAGACGCCCGCGAAATCGTCGAGGCCCGCGAGCGCCTCGGCCGGATCGCGATCGGCGCGGAGCGCGAAGGCGTCGAACCCGCACTGCCACAGCGCGAACAGCTGGTCGCGCAGCACGTCGCCGACGGCGCGAAGCTCGCCTGTGAAGCCTTGCCGTTCGCGCAGGAGCCGCGCGATCGAATAGCCGCGGCCATCGGTGAATTTCGGGAAGTCGATGGCGATCACGGGCAGCGTCCCGACGTCCGCGGCGAGCGCGGACGGGTCGTCGGTCGGCGCGAGCAGCACGCCGACGTCGCCGCGGGCGAGGAGGGCGCCGCGCTCGGCCCGCCACAGCGCGAGCGGGACGATCGCCGGCGCGGCGGGGACGTCCGCAAGCGTCTGCGCGTCGCGCAGGAGCGCAAAGCGGTCCTCCGCGAGCCCGCGCTCCCTAATGAGCCGCGGCATAGACGCGCTCCTTGAACGGCTCGAGGCCCAGGCGATGCACCGTGTCGACGAAGCGCTCGTCCGCGTGGCGGCGTTCGACGTACACGTCGATCAGGCGCGCGACGACGTCCGGCATCTCGGCGGCGGGGAACGACGGCCCGATCACCCGGCCGAGCGCCGCGTCGTTGCCCTGCGCGCCGCCGATCGATACCTGGTACCACTCCTCGCCGTTCTTGTCGACGCCGAGGATCCCGATGTGGCCCACGTGATGGTGGCCGCAGGCGTTCATGCACCCCGAGATGTTGAGCTCGAGATCGCCGAGGTCGTGCACGTAGTCGAGGTCGTCGAAGCGGCGCCGGATCGCCTCCGCGATCGGGATCGACTTCGCGTTGGCGAGCGAGCAATAGTCGCCTCCGGGACAGCACACGATGTCCGTCAGGAGCCCGACGTTCGGCGTCGCGAGGCCGAGCGTCTTCAACTGCGTCCACAGCACGTAAAGGTCGGACTGGACGACGTCGGCGAACACGAGATTCTGTTCGTGCGTGATGCGGACCTCGCCGAAGCTGTAGCGGTCGGCAAGCGCGGCGATCGCCTCCATCTCGCTCGACGTGACGTCGCCGGGGGGCGTGTCGGCGCGCTTCAGCGCAAGCGTCACGATCGCGTAGCCGCGGCGCTTGTGCGCGGTGACGTTGCGCGAGACCCAGCGCGCGAACGGACGGCTGTCGGCGACCGCGGCGCGGTGCGCGACGCTGTCGCGCGCGAAGTCGCGGTAGGGCGGGTCGGCGAATTGCGCGGCGAGGCGCGCGATCTCCTCGCCCGGCACAGTGCCGGATCCGCCGCGCAGCGGCTGCCATTCCGCCTCGACCTGGCGCGTGAACTCGGCCGGCGTCAGTTCCTTGACCAGGATCTTGATCCGCGCCTTGTAGAGATTGTCGCGGCGGCCGTGGCGGTTGTAGACGCGCAGGATCGCGTCGAAGTAGTTGAGGAGCTCGGCCGCCGGCAGGAACTCGCGGATCACGTGGCCGAGCATCGGCGTGCGGCCCTGGCCGCCGCCGACGACGACGCGGAAGCCCGTGCGGCCCGCCTCGTCGCGCACGGCCTGCACGCCGATGTCGTGCACGAGTATCGCCGTCCGGTCGCGGGTCGCGCCGGTGACGGCGATCTTGAATTTGCGCGGCAGGAACGCGAACTCCGGATGCAGCGTCGACCACTGGCGGATCAGCTCCGACCATGGCCGCGGGTCGACGATCTCGTCGGCGGCGACGCCGGCGAGCGGATCGCTCGTGATGTTGCGCACGCAGTTGCCCGACGTCTGGATCGCGTGCATCTCGACCTTCGCGAGCTCGGCCAGGATGTCGGGGACGTCCGCGAGGCGCGGCCAGTTGAGCTGGAGGTTCTGCCGCGTCGTGAAGTGGCCGTAGCCGCGGTCGTAGCGGCGCGCGACGTGCGCGAGAGTGCGGAGCTGCGCCGTGGACAGCACGCCGTACGGAATGGCGATCCGCAGCATCGGCGCGTGCTTCTGGACATAGAGGCCGTTCTGCAGGCGAAGCGGGCGGAACTCCTCCTCGGAGAGCTCGCCTGCGAGGAAGCGCCGGGTCTGGTCGCGGAATTGCGCGACGCGCCGGTGAACGAGTTCCCGGTCGAAGTCGTCATAACGGTACATGGCGGATCGCTTGTGAACGAATCCGCAGGGTACCGGCGCAAAGCTATAATCGGAAAGAATATGCAATCATGATTTAGGTCCTCACGGCTATATTCCGAATTTCATGAGAGAGCCCGCCATCTTGTTGCTGGCGCACGGCGCGCGCGACGCGCGCTGGGCGGAACCGTTCGAGCGCGTGGCCGGGATCGTCCGGCGCGCGGCGCCGGAGCGGCCGGCCGGCATTGCCTACCTCGAGTTCCTCGAACCGGACCTGCCCACGGCCGCGCGCGGGCTTGCCGCGCAGGGCGCCACGCGCATCCGCGTCGTCCCGCTGTTCTTCGGGCGCGGAGGTCACCTGCGCGAGTCGGTGCCGCGAGTCGTCGCCAAGACGGCGGCATCGATGCCGGGCGTCTCGATCGAGGTGGCGGACGCGGCGGGCGAGGACGGCGCCGTCATCCAGGCGATCGCCGACTACTGCCTGCGCGCAGTCGGCGGGGCGTAGGACCGGCGCCGACAAGGCCCTGTAAGTTCTTCCAACCTCCGGGCCGCATGGCAGATCCTGCCACTGCCACGGCGGAGGTGCTTGCGGCGGATCAGTGCGACGCGCCGTTGGCGTGCCGGTGACCCACGGCGTGGCGCGGGCTGCGGACCAGCGCCGCAACCGCGCCGCCCGCGAGCACGAACACGAGCAGCATACCCAGGACGTGCAGCGCAACCAGGCCGGCGCCGGCCACCGAATGCGCGATGCCCGGCCGGGTCATGAGGTCGAAGCCGGCCTGCGCGAAGTTCTCGAACGCGGCGTACAGGCAAAGCCAGCAGAACGCGCTGAACAGGACCGCGGCGATCAGCGCGAGATTGAGCGTCCTTCGAGCGTCGGGTTCCATGGTGCCTCCTGAGTTCGGCGATGGCCGATCGGGGATGCACCGGGAGAAGAGGC
>DASQBO010000141.1:0-14162 GCA_035635175.1 Casimicrobiaceae bacterium
CGCGCAGTACGAGAAGGAAGGGCACCCGTACTTCGCGAGCGCACGGCTGTGGGACGACGGCATCATCGACCCGGCCGACACGCGCCGCGTGCTGGGGCTCGCGATCTCGGCGTCGCTCAACCGGCCGATTCCGCCGACGACGTTCGGCCTCTTCAGGATGTAGGAACAGGGCCTAAGATGGCGAAAGCGAAGGCCGCGCGGGCGGCGAAACCGGCGGGACGGACGAAGGCCTACACGGCGCTCTCGCTCGACGTCCGGAACGGCGTGGGGATCGTGACCCTCGCCCGGCCCGAGGTGCACAACGCGTTCGACGAGACGCTGATCGCCGAGACGACGCGCGCGCTCTCCGAGCTCGAGCGCGACGACGCGGTGCGCGCCGTCGTCCTCCTCGGCGCCGGCCCGAGCTTCTGCGCCGGCGCGGACCTGAACTGGATGAAGCGGATGGCGGGCTATGGCCGCGCGGAGAATCTGGCCGACGCGATGGCTCTCGCGCACATGCTGCGCACGCTCTACCGGCTGCCCAAGCCGACGATCGCCCGCGTCCACGGCGCGGCGTTCGGCGGCGGCGTCGGGCTCGTCGCCTGCTGCGACATCGCGATCGCCGCGCAGGAGGCGACTTTCGCGCTGTCGGAGGCGAAGCTCGGCCTCATTCCCGCGACGATCGGCCCGTACGTCGTGGAAGCGATCGGCGCGCGGATGGCGCGGCGCTACTTCCTGACGGCCGAACGCTTCGACGCGG
Source organism: Casimicrobiaceae bacterium (assembly GCA_035635175.1). GTDB lineage: Bacteria > Pseudomonadota > Gammaproteobacteria > Burkholderiales > Casimicrobiaceae > CAIWHR01. The sequence continues at coordinate 740 of DASQBO010000141.1, forward strand.
CCGAGGCCTACCGGATCGGGCTCGTCCACGATCTCGTGCTCGCCGGCGCGCTCGACGACCGCGTCAACGAGCTGCTCGGCGCGCTCCTCCAGGCCGGCCCGCGCGCGCAGGCCGCGTCGAAGGCGCTGCTCCGCGCGATCGCGAACCGCCCGATCGACGACGACGTGATCGCGGACACCGCGGCGCGCATCGCCGACGTCCGCGCGTCGCCCGAGGCGAAGGAAGGCGTCGCCGCGTTCCTCGCCAAGCGCCGGGCGTCGTGGGTGCCCGCGGCGCTCGACGACGCGAAGTAGGGAGCGCCGTGGGCTCGCTCCCGGGACTCGATCAGTTCGACACGTGGCAGCTCGTCGCGCTTGCCGCGGCGGTCGGCTGGGCGAGCGGCATTCGCCTCTACGCGGTGCTCTTCGTGCTGGGCGGGCTCGGCTATCTCCACTGGGTCGAGCTCCCGGGCGGGCTCGCCGCGCTCGCGCATCCCTGGGTGCTCGCGGCGTCGGGCTTCATGTTCTGCGTCGAGTTCTTCGCCGACAAGATCCCGGGTGTGGACACCGTGTGGGACGTCGTCCACACGTTCATCCGCATTCCCGCCGGGGCGGCGCTGGCGGCGAGCGTGTTCGGCGACGCGTCGACGGCGGCGACGCTCGCCGCGGCGATCCTCGGCGGATCGCTCGCGGCGGGCAGTCATTTCGCCAAGGCCGGCGGCCGCGCGGTCATCAACACGTCGCCCGAGCCGTTCTCGAACTGGGCGGCGTCGTTCGGCGAGGAGCTCGCGGTCGGCACCGTGCTGTGGCTCGCATTCGCCTACCCGCTGGCAGCCCTCGCGGTCCTCGTCGTGCTGGTCGCCCTCACCGTATGGCTGATCGCGAAGGTCGCGCAAGCTATCCGCGCGCTCCTGCGCAAGGTCACCGGCGGCGGCGGAACGGCGACGCCGGGCGGTGCCGATGTTTGACAAGATCCTGATCGCGAACCGCGGCGAGATCGCGTGCCGCGTCGCGCGGACGGCGCGCCGGCTCGGCGTCCGCACGGTGGCCGTCTACTCGGATGCCGACGCGCAGGCGCTGCACGTCGAGGCCTGCGACGAGGCCTTCCGGATCGGTCCGCCTCCGCCGCGCGAGAGCTATCTCGACGGCGACGCGATCATCGCCGTCGCGAGGAAGACGGGCGCGCAGGCGATCCATCCGGGCTACGGGTTCCTCTCCGAGAACGAGCTCTTCGCGTCCGCGTGCGCGCGCGCGGGCGTGGTGTTCATCGGACCGCCGCCGGCGGCGATCGCCGCGATGGGCTCCAAGTCGGCGGCGAAGCGGATCATGGGCGCGGCGAAGGTGCCGCTCGTTCCCGGTTACCACGGTGACGACCAGGGCCCGGAACTGCTGGCCGCCGAGGCCGCGAAGATCGGGTATCCGGTGCTGATCAAGGCCACGGCGGGCGGCGGCGGCAAGGGCATGAAGATCGTCGAGCGCGCGGAGGATTTCGCGGCCGCGCTCGCCTCCGCGCAGCGCGAGGCGCGGTCCGCGTTCGGCGACGACCGCGTGCTGCTCGAGAGGTACCTGAGCGCGCCGCGCCACATCGAGATCCAGGTGTTCGCGGACGCGCACGGCAACGCGGTGCACCTCTTCGAGCGCGACTGCTCGGTGCAGCGCCGCCACCAGAAGGTGCTGGAGGAGGCGCCGGCGCCAGCCATGACGGCGCAGCGGCGGCGGGCGATGGGCGAGGCCGCGGTCGCGGCGGCGCGGGCGATCCGTTACGTGGGGGCCGGCACCGTCGAGTTCATCGCGGCCGACACGTTCACGCGCGACGGCGCGTTCTACTTCATGGAGATGAACACGCGGCTCCAGGTCGAGCACCCGGTCACCGAGATGATCACCGGCTGCGACCTGGTCGAGTGGCAGCTGCGCGTGGCCTCCGGCGAACGCCTGCCGAAGCGGCAGGACGAGCTCGCGATCGACGGCCACGCGATCGAGGCGCGCATCTACGCGGAAGACCCGGAGCGCGGCTTCCTGCCGTCGATCGGACGGCTCGCGCACCTCGTGGCGCCCGTGGCGACCGCCGACGTGCGCGTCGACACGGGGGTCCGCGCGGGCGACGGGATCACGCCGTACTACGATCCCATGATTGCGAAGCTGATCGTCCACGGCGAAGATCGCGCGGCCGCGCTGCGGCGGCTCGCGGAAGCGCTCGCCGCGTACGAGATCGTCGGCGTCGCGTCCAACGTCGAGTTCCTCTCGCGCGTCGTCGCGCACGAGGCGTTCGCGAGCGGGCGCGTGGACACGGGGCTCATCGCCCGGCATCACGCGGCGCTGTTCCCGCCGCCGGCGGAGCTTTCCAACGATGCGCTGCTCGCTGCGGCGCTGGCCGAGAGCGCGGCGATCGCGACGGCGCGGCGGACCGAGGCGGCTGCGTCGCGCGATCCGCATTCGCCGTGGCACGCCGTCGACTCGTGGTGGCCGGGCAGCGACCGGCATGCGATCGGGCTTTCCTTCGCCGACGGCGAACATCGGCACGACGTCGCGGTTCGCGGCGACGGCTCGCCGTGGCGCGTGACGCTGCCCGGGGGCGAAGCGGTCGCGGCGACCGGCAGGGCGAGGGGGCGACGCCTCGACGTGGTCGCCGGCGATTCGGAGTTCCACGCGACCGTCGTGCCGCACGGCGAGGAGCGGCACGTGTTTTGCCGCGGTGCGCACCGGAAGCTCGTGCTCGTGGACCCGCTCGCGCACGCGGGCGAGGACGAGGCGCACGGCGGCCACCTGACGGCGCCGATGTCGGGCACCGTCGTTGCGGTGCTCGTCGATGCCGGCGCGAAAGTCGAGCGCGGTGCGCCGCTCGTGATCCTCGAGGCGATGAAGATGGAGCACACGATCGTGGCGCCCGCGGCAGGCGTCGTCGCGGCCGTCCACTACCGTCCCGGCGATCGCGTCGCCGAAGGCACCGATCTCGTCGATCTCGACGAGGCGTAGCGCTCGACGAACCCGCATGCACGTCGTCGTCACGCTCTCTGCCGCCGAGGCGCACCCCTGGATGGACCTCTTCCGCGAGGCGCTTCCCGGCGCGCGCGTCGAGCGGCGCGAGCCGGGGCAGCCCGCGCAGGGCGCGGAGCCGCGGGCCGATTACGTCGTTCTCGCCGAACCGTGCCGCACGGTGTTCGACGCGCAGCGCTCGCCCAGGGCCGTGTTCACCGCGAGCGCCGGCGTCGGCCACGTGCTGCGGCTGCCCAACCTGCCGCGCGACGTCCCGGTCGTCCGGCTCGAGGACGCCGGGATGGCGGCGCCGATGAGCCGTTACGTGCTCGCCGCCGCGCTGCGGTTCGCGCAGCGAATGGACGTTTTCGCGCGGCAGCAGCGCGAGGCGCGCTGGGAGCAGCACCGCGCGCGCGCACCCGCGTCCGTCCGCGCCGGCGTGCTCGGGCTCGGCGCGATCGGCGCCGCGATCGCGCGTGCGCTCGCCGCGCAGGGCTTCGCGGTGCGCGGCTATGCGACGACGCGAAAGCGCATCGACGGCGTCGAGTGCTTCGCCGGCAGCGATCGGCTGGACACGTTCCTGGCCGGTCTCGATCTCCTGGTCAACGTGCTGCCGCTCACGCCCGCGACGACGGGCCTGCTCGACGCGGCGGCCCTCGCGCGACTCGCCGACGGCGCGCACGTCGTCAACGTCGCCCGCGGGCGCACGCTGGTGGACGCCGACCTCCTGGCGCTGCTCGAGAGCGGCAAGCTCTCGGGCGCGACGCTCGACGTCTTTGCCGAGGAGCCGCTGCCGCCGGACCATCCCTACTGGACCCATCCGCGCGTCGCCGTGACGCCGCACGTTTCCGGCCTGACGGTCCCCGAGGACGCGGTCGCGCAGATCGCGGCGAAGATCGCCCGTCTCGAGCGGGGCGAGGCGGTGACCGGGGTCCTCGATCGCGGGCGGGGCTACTGATGCGAATGCCCTCACGCGTGCGCCTGGTGGAGGTGGGGCCGCGCGACGGCCTGCAGAACGAGGCGGCGACGGTGCCGACCGACGTCAAGATCGCGCTGATCGACCGGCTCTCGGACGCGGGCTTTCCGGCCGTCGAGGCGACGGCGTTCGTCTCGCCCAAGTGGGTGCCGCAGATGGCGGACGCGGCGGCGGTGATGGCCGGCATCCGGCGGAAGCCGGGCGTCCGCTATCCCGTGCTGACGCCGAACCTCAAGGGCTTCGAGGCGGCGCTCGCGGCGAAGGCGGACGAGGTCGCGGTGTTCGTCGCCGCGTCGGAAACCTTCTCGAAGAGGAACATCAACTGCGGAATCGCCGAGAGCCTTGAGCGCGCGCGGCCCGTGTTCGCCGCGGCGGCCGCGAACAATGTCCGCGTGCGCGGCTACATCTCGTGCGTGCTCGGCTGTCCGTACGAGGGCGAGATCGATCCGGCGAAGGTTGCCGACGTCGCGGAGGCGCTCCGGCGGATGGGTGCGTACGAGGTCTCGCTCGGCGACACGATCGGCGTCGGCACGGCGGGTCGGACGCAGGCGCTCGTCGCGACGGTGCGGGAGCGCGTGCCGGTCGGCGCGCTCGCCGGCCACTTCCACGACACCTACGGCCAGGCGCTCGCCAACGTGTACGCCGCGCTGGAGATGGGCGTCACGACGTTCGACTGCTCGGTCGCGGGTCTCGGTGGCTGTCCCTACGCAAAAGGCGCGACGGGCAACCTCGCGAGCGAGGACGTTCTCTACCTGCTCGACGGCCTCGGCATCGAGACCGGAGTCGACATGACGAGGCTCCGCGCTGCCGGCCGCTTCATTTCGGACGCGCTCGGCCGGGCGCCGGTGTCGCGCGTTGCGCGCGCGCTCGACGCGAAATCGCCGGCGGTCCTCGCGTGAGCACGGCGGCGAACCGGCGGGTGGCGCCGTCCGCGGCGGTCGTCTCGCCTTGCGTGAGCATCTGCGAGATGGAACCGCGCACGGGCCTCTGTCGCGGCTGCTTCCGCACGCTCGACGAGATCGCCGCGTGGAGCGTGCTCGGCGACGACGCCCGGCGGGCGGTGATGGCCGCGCTGCCCGCACGCCGCGAGCGGGCTGGAACGACGCGATGATCGCCGACTGGTACTTCGACTTCGTCTCGCCTTTCGCCTACCTGCAGAGCGAGCAGCTCGCGTCGCTCGCCCCGCGCATCTCGATTCGCTACAAGCCCGTGCTGTTCGCGGCGCTGCTCGGAGCGAGCGGCCAGAAGGGCCCGGCCGAGATTCCGGCGAAACGCGTCTTCACCTACCGTTTCTGCGTGTGGCAGGCGCGAAGGCTCGGCATCGCGCTCAAGTTTCCGCACGAGCACCCGTTCAACCCGCTGCCGCTCCTGCGGCTCGCGATCGCGTGCGACTGTACGCCCGACGCGGTGCACCGCATCTTCCGTTTCGTCTGGCGCGACGGCCGGCTGCCCGACCTGCCGATCGAGTGGGCGGAGCTGGTCCACGATCTCGGCCTGCCCGACGCGGCGACCCGGATCGCCGCGCAGGAGGTGAAGGACGAGCTGCGCAGGAACACCGACGAGGCGGTCGCGCGCGGTGTCTTCGGGGTGCCGACCCTCGCCCTCGGCGACGCGCTGTTCTGGGGCGCCGACGCGACCGGGATGGCGGCCGACTACGCTGCGGCGGGATGCAAGTTCGCCGATCCAGAATATGCGCGCGTCGCGGAGTTGCCGGTGGGGGCCGCACGCGCGGAGTCCCCGCCGGCCGGCAAGCGCAGGACGCGGGTCGTCGGCACGGCGAGCTGAGGGCCCCGTCGTTCACTTCGCCCGCGGCGGCACGCGGTGTCACTAGCTTGGAACGAGCGAATGAAGACAAGACCCGAAACTGAAAGGTTGCAGCCGGGTGTCGCCGTACGAGCGCAACGTCGCGCCGTCGTTGCAGCGGAGCCAACCTGATCCCGTGTTGCCGCTGGCTGACGCACGGGATTGTTTGGCGAAGCCGCCACCCTGAGCGCCCGCGGGGGAGCCGGAAATCCCGCGCCGCGGCGACTGCCGATGCAAGCGAGCGTGGCTTGCCTCAGCGTGCTGTGGTGACCGCGCGAACAGCAGCGAGCGCGGCGATCGCCGCGTCGTCGTAGCCCGCCTCGTGCAGCACCTCGACCGTGTGCTCGCCCTGCGCCGGCGCCTCGCGCGCGACCGCGAAGTTGTAGCCGGACAGTTTCCACGGCGGCGCGTACTGCCGCGAGCCATCCGGCCGCGCGACGACCATCCCGCGCGCCCCGAACTGCGCATCCTCGAGCGCCTCGTCCAGCGTCAGGATCGGCGTGACGCAGCAATCGGCGCCGGCGAAGCGCTCCGTCCAGTGCGCGAATGGCGCTGCGGCGAAGACGGCTTCGAGCTCGCGGCGCACGCGCGCGCCTTCGTCGCCCAGCGCGAGTCCGAGCGGGGCGAGGTCGGGCCGCTCGATCGTCGCGCAGAGCCGCCGCCAGAACTTGTCCTCGAGCGCGCCGACCGCGAGCCAGCGGCCGTCCTCGGTGCCGTAGATGCCGTAGCAGGGCACGCCGCCCGTCAGCAGATCGGCGCCGCGCGGCAGCGTCCGGCCCCATTGCGTCAGCGCGTGCAGCGCGAAGATGTTGTGCGCGAGCGAGGCGTCGGCCATCGCGACGTCCACGTGGCGGCCGCGCCCGGTGCGCGCCGCGCCGAGGAGCGCGGCGAGGAGCGCGATCGCGGCGGACGCGGCCCCTCCGAGCAGATCGGCGATCTGCACGTTGCTGAGCGCGGGCGGACCGTCGCGCGTCCCCGTCTGGTCCAGGACGCCGGCGTAGCCCAGGTAGTTGATGTCGTGGCCCGCGGCCTGCGCGCGTGGCCCGTCCTGCCCGTAGCCCGAGATCGATGCGTAGACGATCCGTGGATTGACCGCGACGACCTCGTCGTAACCCACGCCGAGGCTCGCCACGACGCCGGGACGGAAGCTCTCGACGATTGCGTCGGCGCGCGCGGCGAGCGCGAGGAACGCCGCTCGGCCCTCCGGATGCTTGAGGTCGACCGCGATGCTGCGCTTGTTGCGGTTCACGGCGCGGAAGAACGCCGACACGGTCCCGGGACGATTGCCGAGGTTTCGCGCGTAGTCGCCGGCACCCGTGTCCTCGACCTTGACGACGTCGGCGCCGAGGTCCGCGAGGTAGAGCGTGCAGACGGGCCCCGGCAGCAGGCGCGTGAGATCGAGGACGCGCACGCCGGCGAGAGGTGCTCCGGGCGGGGAACTCATCGAGCCGTGGTCAGAGGAGATCGGCGCCCGGAATGCCGAGGTCGCGCTTGATCTCGCGCGCCGCGGCGAGCGCGTCCGCGACCGTCGGCGCGAGGCAGGTGACGTGGCCCATCTTTCGGCCCGGTCGCGGTTCGGCCTTGCCGTAGAGGTGGAGCTTCGCCTGCGGATGCCGCAACACCCGCGACCAGTCGGGCTCGCGGGGTTCGGGCGTGCCGGGCTTCGCGAACCAGAGATCGCCGAGCAGGTTCACCATGACCGCCGGCCCGTGCGCCCGGGTGGCGCCGAGCGGCAGGCTCGCGAGCACGCGCGCCTGCTGCTCGAACTGCGAGGTGACGCAGGCGTCGATCGACCAGTGGCCGCTGTTGTGCGGGCGCGGCGCGATCTCGTTGACGAGGAGCGCGCCGTCCCCGGCGACGAACATCTCGACGCACAGCACGCCGCAATAGTCGAGCTTGGCCGCGATCGTCGTCGCCGTGTCGAGCGCCTTCGCGGCGAGCTCGGCCGGCACCCGCGCCGGCATGATCGACACGTCGAGGATCCCGTCGCGATGCAGGTTCTCGGCCGCCGGCCAGGCCACCGTCTCGCCGCTGTCGTCGCGGGCGACGATCACCGACACCTCGCTCGCGAGGGTGACGAATCGCTCGAGGACGCACGGCGCGCCGCCCATCTCCTCGAAGGCGGCCGGCACGTCGGCGGGCACGCGCACGCGGATCTGGCCCTTGCCGTCGTAGCCGAGCCGCGCGCTCTTGACGATGCCGGGGAGCAGCGCGGGATCCGCGGCGTGCGCGTCGGCGGCGGTGCGCAGCACGGCGAACGGCGCGACGCCGAAGCCCTGGCCGGCGATGAACGTCTTCTCGCTGATGCGGTCCTGGGCGATCGCGACGCTCGCCGCGGCCGGCGTCACGCGGAGCGAGCGGGCGAGGTAGTCGAGCGCCCCGGCCGGGACGTTCTCGAACTCGGTCGTGGCGGCCGCGGCGACGTGCGCGAGCTCGCGCAGCGCGGCCGGATCCTGGTAGTCGGCCGCGAGGTGCCGGTCGGCGACGCTGCCCGCCGGACTCGCGGCGCCCGGATCGAGGACGATCACCTTGTACCCGAGGCTCTGGGCGGCCATGCAGAACATCCGCCCGAGCTGGCCGCCGCCCAGGAGCCCGAGCCAGGCGCCGGGCGCGATCATCGGGCTCACGATCCGGACTTGCCCCCTTCGTGCGGCACGTGCATCGCGCGCGCGGTGGCGGTCTGCTTCACCCGGAACGCGGCAAGCTTCTTCGCGACGGCCGGGTCGGTCGCCGCGATGAGCGCCGCGGCGAAGAGGCCGGCGTTCGCCGCCCCGGCTTCGCCGATCGCGAACGTCGCGACGGGAATGCCCTTCGGCATCTGCACGATCGACAGGAGCGAATCCTCGCCGCGCAGGTATTTCGACGGCACCGGCACCCCCAGCACGGGAACGATCGTCTTCGACGCGAGCATGCCGGGGAGATGCGCCGCGCCGCCCGCGCCGGCGATGATGCAGCGCAGTCCGCGCGGCAGGGCATCCTCCGCGTACTCGAACATGTCGTCGGGCATCCGGTGCGCGGAAAGGACGCGCGCCTCGTAGGCGATGCCGAATCCCTCGAGCTGTGCGACCGCGTGTCGCAGGATGTCCCAGTCGCTGTCGCTTCCCATCACGACGCCGACCTGCGGTGCGCCCTTGCGTTGAGGCATCGTTCCTCCCGGCGCCGATTCTAGCGCGAACCTCGCGCCTCGTCCGCAGTCCGCCACGCGAGGATCCGGAGGTTGCCGAAGAGCAGCCCCGTCGCGGACAATGTCACCTATGACGACGTTCGTCGCAAGGCTGGCCGTCGCGCTGGGCGCATTCGCGCTGGCTGGCGGGGCTGCGCTCGCGGCGCCGGAGCCGCTCGACGCCGACTTCCTCGCGGCCAAGGCCGCGTACGAGCACGGCCAGCGCTCGCGGCTAGACGCCCTGGCCGCGAGACTTTCGGGTCACGTGCTCGAGTCGTACGTCGCGTACTGGACGCTCGAGTCCCGGCTCGACGGCGCGAGCCTCGACGAAGTGCGGGCGTTCGTCGCCAAGTGGCCGGATTCGCCGCTCGCCGAGCGCGTTCGCGTCGACGCGCTGAAGGCGTTCGGCAAGCGCGGCGACTGGACGGCGTTCGGCGCGATGTACCCATCGTCGGCGGGCGAGGACGCCGAGCTCGCGTGCTACGCGGTCCAGTTCCGCCGGCAGCGGGACGGCGAGTCCGCGCTCGCGGCGGCCAAGGCCCTCTGGTTCACGGGACAGACGACGCCGGAGGCGTGCGAGCCGTTGTTCTCGGCGCTGATCGGCAGCGGCGAGCTGACGACGGCCGACCGCCGCGCGCGCTTCCGGCTCGCGACCGAGGCCGGCAACGTCCGCCTCGCGCGCGAGATCGCCGACGCCATGCCCGGGCCGAGCCGGATCGCCGCGCGCGACCTCGTGCGGGTGGAGCGCGACCCGGCGCGCGCTCTCGCGAAGGGCGAGTTCGCGTGGGCGGCGCAAGGCGGACGCGACCTCGCGCTCTACGCGCTCGATCGCGCGGCGCGCAGCGACGCCGGCGCGGCGCGCGCCGCATGGGAGAAGCAGCGCGCGCGCCTGCCCGACGCGGATCGCCTCTACGGCAACGCCAGGATCGCGTACCACGCGGCGCGGCAGCTCCACCCGCTCGCGAACGAGTGGTACCGCGAGGCGAGCGGCGCGCCGCTCAACGACGCTCAGCATGCGTGGCGCGCGCGCGCCGCGCTGCGCGCCGGCGCGTGGGCCGACGTCGAAGCGGCGATCGCGGGCATGCCGCCGGCGCTCGCGCAGGAGCCCGGTTGGCGGTACTGGAAGGCGCGGGCGCTTGCCGCGACGGGTCGGGGCGAAGAAGCCCGGGCCCTCTATGCCGGTCTCGCGGGCGAGTTCAACTTCTACGCGTTCCTCGCCGCGGAGGCGCTGGGGCGGCGAATCGAACCCGTGAGCCAGCCCGCGCATCCGTCGCCTTCGCTGCTCGAGGTGTTCGGGGCGCAGCCGGGCATCCGGCGCGCGGTAAAGCTCGCCGAGCTCGACATGCGTCCCGAGTCGCAACGCGAGTGGGCCTTCGTCGTCCGCGGGCGCGACGACGAGAGCCTGCTCGTCGCGGCGGACTACGCGCGCAGCGTGGGCCTCTACGATCGCGCGATCAACACCGCCGAGCGGACGACCACGCGCCACGATTTCGGCCTGCGTTATCTCACGCCGTTCCGCGAGCACTTCGAGGCGGCAGCCCGGGACCAGGCGACCGATCCGGCGCTCCTGTTCAGCCTCGCCCGGCAGGAGTCGCGGTTCGCGCCGGACATCGTCTCGTCCGCCGGCGCCGTGGGGCTCATGCAGCTGATGCCGCCGACGGCGCGGTGGGTCGCGAAGCAGCTCGGGCGCAGCGACTACAGCGCCGCGCAGATCGCCGATCTCGCGATCAACACGCAGTTCGGCGCGTTCTACTTCAAGTACTGCCAGGACCGCCTGGACGGCATGCCGGTGCTGGCCGCGGCGGCCTACAACGCCGGACCGAACCGCGCGCAGGCGTGGCGCAACGGCGCCCCGCTCGAGGGCGCCATCTGGGTCGAGTCGATTCCGTTCAACGAGACGCGCGACTACGTGAAGAAGGTGCTCGCCAACGCGATGTTCTACGCGCGGGAGCTCGACCTGCCGTACGTTCCGCTGTCGGCCCGGCTCGGCGTCGTGCCGCCGCGCGGCGGCGGCAACGGCAACGCGAGCACGGCCGCCGAGCCCGCGGCCGCCGCGATCGCCGCCAAGGCGCCGTGAGCATGGCCGACGGATCGGTGCTCGTGCTGGGCGGCAGCGGGTTCGTCGGCCGCCACGTCGTGAACCGCCTCGTGCAGCTCGGGATGAAGGTCGTCGTGCCGACCCGCCGCCGCGAGAACGCACGCCACCTGATCCTGCTGCCGACCGTGGAGGTGCAGGACGCCGACATCCACGACCCGCCGACGCTCGCCCGGCTCGCGGCGCGCTCGTCGGCGGTCGTCAACCTCGTCGGCATCCTGAACGAGTCGGGGCGCGACAGCTTCGCGCGCGTGCACGCCGAGCTCGCCGCGAAGGTGATCGCCGCCTGCCGGGGCGCCGGCGTGCGCAGGCTCGTGCAGATGAGCTCGCTCAACGCCGATCCCGAGGGCCCGTCGCGCTACCAGCGCAGCAAGGGCGAGGCCGAGGCCGCGATCGCGGCGTCGGGCCTCGACTGGACGATCTTCGAGCCGTCGGTGATCTTCGGCCGCGAGGACCGGTTCCTGAACCTGTTCGCATCGCTCGTGCGCCTTCTTCCCGTGATGGCGCTCGCGCGGGCGCACACGCGGTTCCAGCCGGTGTACGTGGGAGACGTCGCGCACTGCTTCGCGCACGCGCTCGCCGACGACGCGACCGTCGGGCAGCGCTACCGGCTCTGCGGGCCGGACGTCTACACGCTGCGCGAGCTCGTCGCTTACGTCGGAAAGCTCACCGGCCACGAGCGTCCGATCCTCGAGCTGCCGGACTGGGCCGGGCGGCTGCAGGCGCGCTTCCTCGAGCTCGTGCCGGGGACGCCGATGAGCCGCGACAACCTCGCGTCGATGGAAGTCGACAGCGTCTGCAACTGCGACTTCCCCGCGGTGTTCGGCATCGCTCCCACGGCGCTCGCCGCGCTCGCGCCGACCTATCTCGGACCTGCGGCGGCGCGCAGCGCCTACGACGCCTACCGGTCGCAGGGGGGGCGTTGACGCGATGTCGCGCGCGACGCGCGGCGCGCGGCCGGTGAGAATCTACCGCGTCGGCGGCTCCGTCCGCGACGAGCTCCTGGGCCGGCCGGCGGGCGATCGCGACTGGGTCGTCGTCGGAGCGACGCCCGAGATGCTGATCGCGTCGGGCTACACGCCCGTGGGTCGCGACTTTCCCGTCTTCCTCCATCCCGAGTCGCACGAGGAGTATGCGCTGGCGCGGACCGAGCGGAAGCACGGGCGCGGCTACCGCGGCTTCGAGTTCTTCGCGTCGCCCGAAGTGACGCTCGAGCAGGACCTCGAGCGCCGCGACCTCACGATCAACGCGATGGCGCGGGACGACGCCGGAACCCTCATCGATCCCTTCGGCGGCGAGGCCGATCTCCGCGCGGGGGTGCTGCGCCACGTGTCCCCGGCGTTCGCCGAGGATCCGCTGCGCGTGCTGCGCGTCGCGCGCTTCGCGGCGCGCTTCGGCTTCCGCGTCGCGCCGGAGACCGAGGCCCTGTTGCGGACGCTGGCGGCGTCGGGCGAGCTCGCGACGCTCGCGCCGGAGCGTGTGTGGCAGGAGCTCGCCACCGGGTTGATGGAGCGGTATCCGTCGCGGCTGATCGCCGTCCTCCGCGACTGCGGGGCGCTGCCGGAGCTGCTGCCCGAGGTCGACGCGCTGTTCGGGGTCCCGCAACGCGTGCACGAGCACCCGGAGATCGACGCCGGCGTTCACCTCGTGCGTGCCCTCGACTACGCCGCCGCGAAGGCGTTCGCGCTGCCGGTCCGCTACGGTGTGCTGGTGCACGACCTCGGCAAGGGCGCCACCCCGCGGCGCGCGTGGCCGAGCCACGCGGGCCACGAGGTGCGGAGCGTAAAGCTCGCCGAGCGGATGTCCGCCAGGCTGCGCGTGCCCGTGGACTGCCGCGACGCGGGGCGGCTCGTGGCCCGCTGGCACGGCGCCGTCCACGGCGCGCGCGAGCTTCGTCCGGCCGGGTGGCTCGAGCTCCTCGCGGCGGCCGATGCGCTGCGGCGCCCCGAGCGGCTCGAAACGCTGCTCGAGGCGTGCGAATGCGATGCGATGTCGCTTCCCGGCCGCAGCGGCGAGTACACGCCCGCGGCGCTCGCTCGCGGCGCGCTGGCCACCGCGCGGAGCGTCGACGCCGCGGCCGTCGCCCGCGGCGTGTCGGCGACCGGCGCCGGGAAGGACGCGATCGCGAAGGCCGTCCGCGCCGCGCGGCTCGCCGCGCTGCGGAAGTGGCGAAGGTCGCTCCGCGCGGCCTCCGCACCGACGACGTGACTCGTTACGCCGAGTGGTCGGCCGCCTGCGGCCTCGGTCTCCGCACCGCCGTGCCGCGACGAGGTTGCATCGTCGGCCTCGCTGCGCCGGCTCGCCTGAGTCGCATCCCCGCGCACAAACCGCGCGGGGCCCCTGCTCCTGGGCTCGCGTCGCCACTCGCGATCGCTCGCTCCCCTTGCCTTCGGCCGGGGCCCCGGCTCGCCGCTCGCGTCGCTAGACGCGATACG
>DASQBO010000142.1:0-1606 GCA_035635175.1 Casimicrobiaceae bacterium
CCGCGCCGCGCCCTTTCCGTTCTTCCCCGATGCCTGCACGGTCGAGGGCCGCGCGTTCTTGCGTCCGGTCGACCGCTTCGCCTTGGCCGCGTTCGGCGCGAGGTCGCTCGTGATGCGCAGCGACTGGCCGGCGCTTAACGATGCGTGGGTGAGGCCGTTCCAGCGCTTCAGGTCCTGCACGCTGACGTCGTAGCGGCCCGCGATCTGCCCCAAGGTCTCGCCGCGCTTCACGCGATAGTAGAACGTGCGCCCCTGCGGCACGGTCGTGAACACCGCCCGCTCGAGGCCGTCGGCGGTGTCCGCGCCCGGATGCGCCGACGGCACGAGGAGCGTGTGGCCCACCGGAACCTTCGCCCGGGTGCCCAGACCGTTCACCGCGCGCAGCGCCTCGACCGGCAGTTCGAATTTCGAGGCGACCTGCGCCAGCGTCTCGCCGCTGCGCATCCGGTACGCCTGCCAGGTGACGAGCGGCTGGTCGGTGAGGTCGAGCTTCGCCGCGAAGAGCTCCGCCGTGTCGATCGGGAGCAGGATCGTGTACTCGTCGGCGCCGGCGATCACCGGCCGGTTGAAGTGGGGATTCAGGACCTGGAACTCCTCGAGCGGCATCTCCGCCAGCTCGGCGGCGCGCTTCACGTCGATCTCCTTCGTCGTCTTGACGACGGTGAAGTACGGCGCGTCGGGAATGTCCTCGAGCGCGAGGCCGTACTTCGCGGGGTCGCGGATGATGTTCTTTACCGCCTGCAGCTTGGGCAGGTAGTTGCGCGTCTCGTCCGGCATCTTGAGGCTGGCGTAGTCGGTCGGCCGGCCTCTCTTCTGGTTCTGCGCGATCGCCTTCGCGACGTTGCCCTCGCCCCAGTTGTACGCGGCAAGCGCGAGCTGCCAGTCGTCGAAGTCGCCGTGGAGCTTCGTCAGGTACGCAAGCGCGCCTTCCGTCCCCGCGATGACGTCGCGCCGCGAGTCGAACCAGAAGCTCTGCTTCATCCCGTAGAGCTTCCCGGTCGACGGGATGAACTGCCAGATCCCGGATGCACGGCTCGTCGACAGCGCATTCGGGTTGTACGCGCTCTCGATCATCGGCAGGAGGGCGATCTCGGCGGGCATGCCGCGCTCCTCGACCTCGACGATGACGTAGTAGAGGTAGCGTCGGCTGCGGTCGACCATCCGTGCCACGTAGTCGGGCCGCGACGAGTACCACGCCTCCCACTTGGCGACGAGCGGATCGTCGAGCTCCGGCAGCGCGAAGCCTTTGCGGATCCGGTCCCAGAGATCCTCGGCGGGCGGCGGCAGCGACTCGAGCGATGCCGCGATGTCGGGCGGGAACGCCGTGTCAGCGACCGGCGACGCCGTGATAAGGGCCGGCGCGGGCGGCGGCGCGCGCGGGGGTTCGGGGACGGTGATCGCGAGGGGATCCAGCGCCGGCGGCTCCGGCGCGGGCGTCGCGCACGCCGCGAGCAGCGCAGCGAGCGGGAGCAGTGGGACGAGCTTCAGACGCAATTCGGCCGGGATGCGAGGGACCAAGGTGCGGCGATGGTAGGCGGGCCCCGGACGGGCGTCAACCTGAGAGGCCCGCGCACCTCGCCGGTCGCGCCGTGGCTAGCGGAACCCG
>DASQBO010000143.1:0-2871 GCA_035635175.1 Casimicrobiaceae bacterium
GCGGCTTGCCGGCGGCCCTCCTCCGAAAGCGGCACGTCGGTGGAGCCCGCGAAGCGGTCTTCGGCGGTCAGCGACGTCGCGCCGTGGCGAACCAGGAACATCCGGGTTGGCATCGGAACTCGCGGTGCGGTCGTACGGAAACAGCGCGCGCGTGGGCGGCCATCGGCCAGATGATAACGCCGGCGCGCCGACCGGAAACCGGGGTCGCTCGCGAGAGACGCAGCCGGATCGGGCCGATCATGGCGTGAAGGTCGGGAGAGACAGACCTGCCGGCAGGCGCGTCAATTGAGCCGCCACAGCGCGAAGTTGAGCAGGGCGGCGAACGCCACCCATGCCGCGTAGGGCGCGAGCAACCACGCGGCGACGCGGTCGATCGCCCGGAACAGCGCGGCGTTGAGGACGATCGCGACGAGCAGGACAAGGACCCCGGCGAGCGCGGCGCCGATCATCCGGCCGCCGAAGAACAGGAACGACCATGCGAGGTTCAGCGCCAGCTGCAGAGCGTAGCAAGCCATTGCCGCCGGAGCGCCGGCCACGCCCACTCTGCGCCAGACGCGCCAGCCGGCGATCGCGATCGCAAGGTACAGCAACGTCCAGACCGGAGCGAAGACCCAGTCGGGCGGGTTGAAGGAGGGCTTTCGCAACGTCGGGTACCACGTGCCGACGCTCTGCGCGGTGATCCAGCCGCCGATCGCCGAGATCGCAAGGCAGATTGCGACGAAGACGGCGAGGGCGACGGCATTGCGTCGCAAGTCCCGAGCACCGCTCATCGGGAAGCGATCGCCGAGCGGCCCGGAGCCCGCTGAGGTGTATCGATCATGTACATGTATTGACAGAAAGAAATAAAGGCGTCACAATTCCAATTGTACATCATCTGTATCGATATATCGTAACGCGATCATGGCGACATCCCTCCCCGAGAAGCTGCCAATGCGCACCGTCGCCTCGCTCACCGGCATGAATCCGATCACGCTGCGCGCCTGGGAGCGCCGCTACGGTCTCGTGCGCCCGCTGCGAACCGCCAAGGGGCACCGCCTTTACACGCACGAGCACGTCGAGCGGATCCGACGCGTGCTCGCGCTGGTGGAGCGTGGCGTCCCGATCGGCCGCGTGCGCGACGTCCTCGACGCCGAGGGCGCGCGGGAGCGCGGCGCCACCCGTAGGGGTCCGTGGGCCGGATACCTCGAGCGGATGGCGGCGGCGACGTCGCGCTTCGACGAGGCCGAGCTCGACCGGGTCTACGACGAGGCGCTGTCGCTGCAGCCGATCGATCGCGTCACGCGCGGGCTTCTGCTGCCGCTTCTCGCCCGGCTCGGCGAGCGGTGGAAGGACCTGCCGGGCGGCGTCGCCGAGGAGCACTTCTTCTCGACGTATCTGCGCAGCAAGCTCGGCGCGCGGCTGCAGCACCGCATGCGCTACGCGACCGGGCCGCGCCTGCTCGCCGCCTGCGCGCCCGGGGAGCGGCACGAGATCGGCCTCCTGCTCTTCGCGCTCGAAGCGCAGGGCGCGGGGATGCGCCCCGTCGTGCTCGGCGCCGACACGCCGCTGCCCGAGATCGCTTTCGCGTGCCGAAGCAGCGGAAGCGACGGCGTCGTCCTGTCGATGTCGGTCGAGCCGGCCGCCGGATTGCTCGAGAAAGAACTGCCGTCGCTCGCGCGCGACAGCGGCGCAGCGGTATTCGTCGGCGGAGCCGCCGCGGCCGGCCATCGGCGCGCCATCGCGAAGGCGGGTGCCATCGCGCTCGGTGTCGATCTCGAGGACGGCGTGCGCCTGATCGCCGCGACATTCGGCCGCGCGAAGGGCGTGCAGTGAGCCGCGCCGCGGCGGCCGCGCCCGACCGGCCTGTTCCGGCTTCGACCCAGCCAACGACTCCGCGAGAACGACGTCCATGACCGCCATCGTCACGCTGAAGCAGCGCCCGCTCGCCACCACCGGCGAAGCGGCTTTGCACGAGACGGCGCCGGCATCCGTCCGCATCCGGACTCGCCTTCAACACGCAAGCCGGCGTTTCCACGCGAACGACAACATCGCCGCCTTCATCGCGCCGGGAGAGATGGACGAGCTGCAACGGGAAGTCGAGGGCAAGGTGCGCGAGCTGCTCGCGAGCCTCGTCATCGACACGGACAACGACCACAACACCCGCGAGACGGCGCGCCGCGTCGCGAAGATGTACCTGACCGAGGTGTTCCGCGGCCGCTACGTCGCCGAGCCGCCGGTCACCGAGTTTCCGAACGCGGAGCGGCTGAGCGAGCTGATGATCGTCGGGCCGATCACCGTCCGCAGCGCGTGCAGCCATCACTTCTGCCCGATCATGGGGCGGCTTTGGATCGGCCTCATGCCGAGCGAGCACTCGAACCTGCTCGGACTCTCCAAGTATTCGCGGCTTGCCGAGTGGATCATGAGCCGTCCCCAGATCCAGGAGGAGGCCGTCACTCAGCTCGCCGACCTTCTGATGAAGCGCGTGAGCCCGGACGGCCTCGCGGTGGTGATGGAGGCCGACCATTTCTGCATGCACTGGCGCGGCGTTCGCGACGCCGACAGCAAGATGGTGAACAGCGTGATGCGCGGGACTTTCCTGACTGACGCGGCGCTGCGGCGCGAGTTCCTGTCGCTGCTGAACCTCAAGGGCTGAACCGATGCGTCCCGTCGCATCGCCGCCATCGGGAAGCGCGGGTCGATGAGCACCGTCCTCGTGCTCGGCGCGAGCGGGTACGTCGGCAGCAACCTCGTGCCTTTCCTCGCCGCCCGCGGACATGCGGTGCGGGCCGCGTCCCGCCGTCGCGACGCGCTCGAGGCGCGCGGCTGGCACGGCGTCGAGCTGATCGAGGCCGACGCGCTCGCGCCGAGGACGCTGGACGCCGCGCTCGCCGG
>DASQBO010000144.1:0-7241 GCA_035635175.1 Casimicrobiaceae bacterium
CGTGGCCGAGCAGGCCGGACGCCGTGATCTCCTTCGTGACGTCCTGCGGCGGCGTCGCGAGCGCCTTCCTGAGCGCCTCGTAGCCGCCGCGCGCGCGATAGTCGGCGAGCGTGTGCGACGTCGCGGTCACCGGGAACGTCATGATGAGCTGGCGGCCGGGCATGGCTACTTCAATCCGTCCAGCAGCGCATCGAGCTTCTCGACGCTCATGTTCTCGTGGTAGGCGTCGTTGACCATCACGACGGGCGCGGTGCCGCAGGAGCCCAGGCACTCGACGGTCGACAGCGTGAAGCGGCCGTCCGCCGTGGTGCCGCCCGGCGCGACGCCCAGCTTCTTCGCGAGATGGTCGATGAGCCGCTCGGCGCTGCGCATCGAGCACGTCACGTTGCGGCAGCACTGCACGTGCCAGCGGCCGATCGGCGCCCGCCGGAACTGCGTGTAGAACGACAGCACCTCCTCGATCTGGATGCGGGGCACGCCGAGGTACTCGCAGAGGCCGTCGATGTCGCTGTCGGAGACGAAGCCGCGATCCTCCTGGATCCGGCGCACGCAGGGCATGACGAGCGAGGATTCGAAGCCCGGCGGGAACCGCTTCTTCCATCGCTCGAATTCTGGGATGAGGTGCTTCACCGGTCTTTCACCTGTCGCTCATCGATCGCACTCGCCGCCGATCATGTTCACCGAGCCGAAGGTCGGGATGATGTCGGCGAGCTGGTCGCCGTCCAGCATCTTGTGGACGCCGCCCATGTGGACGAACGACGGCGCGCGCACGTGCATCTTCCATGGCGTGCCGCCGCCGGTGCTGACGAGGTAGAAGCCGAGCTCGCCGTTCGGCGACTCGTGCGCGCTGTACACTTCGCCGGCGGGCACCTTGGGCCCGTCGATGATCAGCTTGAAGTGGTTGATCAGCGACTCGATCTCGGTGTAGACGAGCTTCTTGTCGGGCAGCGTGCAGCGGCGGTCGTCGACGCTGACCGGGCCGGGCGGGAGCATCTCCACGAGCTGCCGGATCATCCACGTCGACTCGTCGATCTCGCGCATCCGGACGTAGTAGCGGTCGTAGTTGTCGCCGTTGATCCCGACCGGCACCTCGAAGTCAAGCTCCGCGTACGCGAGGTACGGGGTGTCCTTGCGCAGGTCGCGCGGCGCCCCGGTGGAGCGCAGGAGCGGGCCGGTGAAGCCGTAGTCGAGCGCCTCCGCCGTCGTGATCGTGCCGACGTTGCGCATCCGGTCGATGAAGATCCGGTTGCGGTCGACGAGGCCGTGAACGCGCCCGAGGAAGTCCTCGGATTGGTCGAGGATCTCGCCGAGCCGCTTCAGCCAGCCGTCCGGCAGGTCGCGCGCGAGCCCCCCGATGCGGCCGTACGTGTACGTGACGCGCGCGCCGGTCAGGTCCGCGAGATGCTCGTACATGTAGTCGCGGATCATCACGAGGTAGAGGAAGGCGGTCATCGCGCCCAGCTCCATCAGCCCGGCGGCCACGCACGTCAGGTGGTCGACGATTCGCGAGTACTCGGACAGCAGCGTGCGGAGGTAGCGGCAGCGCGGCGTGATCTCGATCCCCATCAGCTTCTCGACCGCCTCGCAGTACGCGAAGTCGTTGACGAGCGCCGACACGTAGTTCAGCCGGTCGACGTAGGGAATCAGGTTGTGCCAGGTGTGCGATTCGCACTCCTTCTCGAAGCCGCGATGGAGGTAGCCCGGGTGGATGTCGGTGCGCAGCACGCGCTCGCCGTCGAGCTCGGCGATGATCTGGACCGTGCCGTGCGTCGCCGGATGCGACGGTCCGATGTTGACGATGACCGTGTCCTCGCGCTCGCCCTGCGTGAAGGCCGGCCGCACCGGATTGGGGATCTTGAATTCCGCGTCCATGTCAGTGGCGATGGGCCGCCCCGAGCCACTGACCTACCCCCGCTGGGGAAGGCGAGCGACGCGAGCTCGGGGGTCGTTTCATCTCAGCTCCGGTAGGGCACGAGCGGCTGCTCGCGCTCCTTGTCGTAGTCCTTGCGCAGCGGATGTCCCTCGAATCCTTCGTAGAGCAGGACCGGGCGGAGGTCGGCGTTGCCCCGGAAGCCGATGCCGTACATCTCGTGGCACTCGCGCTCCATGAAGCGTGCGGCGCCGTAGAGCGGCAGCAGCGAGTCGACGGTCGGATCGCTCTCGGGCACGCGCGCCTTCACGCGCACGCGCACCTTGTGCGCGGTCGAGTAGAAGTGCCAGACGACCTCGAAGCGCGGCGCCTGCGGCAGCCAGTCGACGGCGGTCACGTCGAGGAAGAGGTCGAAGCCGAACTCGCCCTTGAGCCGGGCGACGAAGCCCGGCAGCGATGCGGGCTCGATCTCGAACACCGCGATGCCGTGCGCGACCGAGCTCGCCCTCGCTCCCGGTCCCAGCGCGGACTGCAGGCGCTCGAAGATGTCGGCGGCCACGTCAGAAGTCCTTGGTCGCGATCGGGTGGTGCGAGCGCGCGATCAGGTCCTGCAGCCGCATGATCCCGTCGATCACCATCTCGGGACGCGGCGGGCAGCCGGGGACGTAGATGTCGACGGGGATGATCTTGTCGACGCCCGCGACCGCGGCGTAATTCTGGTAGAAGCCGCCCGAGGTCGCGCACGCGCCGAACGCCATCACCCACTTGGGCTCGCACATCTGGTCGTAGACGCGGCGCAGCACCGGCGCCTGCTTGTGCGAGATCGTGCCGACGACCATCATCAGGTCGGCCTGGCGCGGCGAGAAACGCGGCAGCGCCGCGCCGAAGCGGTCGGTGTCGTACGGCGACGACGACACGGCCATGAACTCCATCGCGCAGCACGCGGTGACGAACGGATACGGGAACAGCGAGAACTTCCGCGCCCAGCCGATCAGCTCGTCCTTCTTGGTCGTGATGTACTCGAAGGCCCCCGACCTGCCGCCGGTGGCGTGGATCGGGATCGTCGCCGTCTTCATGGCGGTGCTCATACGGCGGCCTCCGCACTATCGGTTCTCATCACGACGTCGGCGTGTCGGCCGCCCTCAATCGCTCGCGGACGCGCCCTTCGGGCCTGCGCTTCGCGCCGCTCGCTCATTCGGTGACCGCCTCGAGCAGTCGCGCCTTGTAGACGTAGAGCAGGATCACGACGAGCAGGAAGACGAAGATGCCGAACGTCGCGAGCATGAAGCCCGTGAGGGGCTGCGCCCCCAGCGCCCAGATGAACAGGAAGACCGTCTCGAGGTCGAACAGGATGAACACGATCGCGACCGCGTAGTACTTGATCGGGATCGCCTTGACGTTGCGCGCGTCGACCGGCGTCGCGCCGCATTCGAACGGCTCGAGCTTCACGTCCGTCGCCTCGGGCTTGGGGCCGAGGAAGCGGTTCATGAGCAGCGTCGTCGCGACAAAGCCCATGATCGCGACGAGGTAGAGCAGGAAGACGACGTAGGGACTCATGGGGGGCCGGTAGTCGAATCGCGTTGGGTCTTGTCCTGGGTCCGACCCTCGGGGCGCTCGCTCCGGGATCGTCCTGTCGCCGTCGGATGCAAGACTAGAGGGGCCGCCTATGCGGCGGGTTGACGCAGGTCAACCCCCCTCGTCGCGCGTATTCGTCAGGCGCCCGCGACGTAGGATTCGTAGCGCGGGTCGTACATCTGGGCCCGCACGAAGGCCGCGAGATCGGCCGGCTTCGGCGTCCCCGCGAGCCCGTGCTCGTAGGCGACGCGCGCGACCGCCGTCGCGATCGCCGCGGAGACCTCGCGCACCCGCGCCAGCGGGGGATAGAGGCTCCCCTGCGCGAGGTCCGCCTCGGTCACCTGGTCGGCGAGGGTCCGCGCGGCGACGAGGAACATCTCGTCGGTGACCCGCCGCGCGCGGCAAGCGATCGCGCCGAGCCCGACGCCCGGGAAGATGTACGAGTTGTTCCCCTGCCGCGGGACGTGCGTCCTGCCGCCGACCGTCACCGGGTCGAACGGACTGCCGGAGGCGAACAGCGCGCGGCCGCCGCTCCACTCGTAGGCCTGCGCCGCCGTGCACTCGGACTTCGACGTCGGGTTCGACAGCGCGAACACGATCGGATGCCGGTTGATGCTCGCCATCTCCTCGATGACGGGGCGGGTGAACGTGCCGCCGACCGCGGCCACGCCGACGATCGCCGTCGGCGCGAGCGACTTGACCGCGGCCAGGAAGTCCGCCGTCGCCGGGTGCTCGTGCGCGTAGGGCGTCTTGTGGCGCGCGAGATTCGTGCGCGCCTTCGTGACGAGGCCCTTCGAGTCGACGAGCCAGCAGCGCGCGAGCGCCGCGGGACGCGGCACGCCCTCGCGGACCATCGCCTCGACGACGAGGTCGGCGATGCCGGTGGCCGCCTCGCCGGCGCCCATGAACAGGAGCTTCTGCGAGCCGAGCGTTCCGCCGGCGACGCGCAGCGCGGAGAGAATGCCCGCGAGGGCGACGGCCGCCGTGCCCTGGATGTCGTCGTTGAACGTGCAGATCCGGTCGCGGTACTTCGCGAGCAGCCGGAACGCGTTGTGGTTCGCGAAGTCCTCGAACTGGACGACGACGCCCGGGAACACCTCCTGCGTCGCGGCGATGAACTCGTCGACGAAGGCGTCGTAGGCCTCGCCCGTGAGCCGCGGCTGCTGGAGGCCGATGTAGAGCGGGTCCCCGCGCAGCGCCTCGTTGCTGGTGCCCGCGTCCAGGATCACGGGCAGGCACTGCGTCGGGTGCACGCCGGCGCACGCGGTGTAGAGCGCGAGCTTGCCGACCGGAATGCCCATGCCGTTGGCGCCGAGGTCGCCGAGCCCCAGGATCCGCTCGCCGTCGGTGACGACGATGATCCGCACGTCCTGGAAGGGCCAGTTGCGCAGCACGCTCGCGATGCGGCCGCGGTCGCCCGCGCTGACGAAGAGTCCGCGCGGCCGCTGGAAGATGTGGCCGAACTGCTGGCACGCGAGGCCGACGGTCGGCGTGTAGATGATGGGCAGCATCTCGTCCGGGTGGTCGATCACGAGCCGGAAGAACAGCGCCTCGTTGCGGTCGTGAAGCGCGTTGAGGTTGATGTACTTCTCGAGGTCCGAGGTCTTGCGCCGGAAGTTCTCGAGCACGCGCGCCTCCTGCTCCTCCTGCGTGCAGATGTGCGGCGGCAGGAGCCCGCGCAGCCCGAGCGCGTCGCGCTCGGCGGCGGAGAAGGCCGTGCCCTTGTTCAGCGTCGGCTCGCGCAGGAGCGAGAGCCCGCGGGGAAACCACGCGGGCACGCCGCCCGTCGGATGAATCCGATTCGAATCGTTCATGGCAAGTCTCCGGAAGAAGCGTGCCGCGTGCCGTGTCCCGCAGCGCGGCGCGAAGGGGCGGACGGCGTCAGATCGTCTCCGGCGTCATCGTGATCGCGCCGCAGGGGCACTCGGCCACGCAGATGCCGCAGCCTTTGCAGTAGTCGTAGTTGAACTGGAAGCGCTTGCCCGGCCCGAGCTTGATCACGGCGTTGTCCGGGCAGACGCCGTAGCAGTTGTCGCACTCGAAGCAGTTGCCGCAGGAAAGGCAACGGCGGGCTTCGAACAGCGCGTTCGTCTCGTCGAGCCCGCGGACGACCTCGTCGAAGGTCGACGTGCGGCGCGCGAGGTCGAGCCGCGGCCGGACCATGTGCGGTGCGTCGCTGTAATACCACGTGTTGAGCCCGCCGAACCCGGCGATCTCGTGCTTGGGCGGAGGCGCGTAGACGGCGCCCCGCAGCCACGCGTCGATGTGGCGCGCGGCCTTCTTGCCGTGGCCCACGGCGACGGTGACCGTGCGCTCGGAAGGCACCATGTCGCCGCCCGCGAAGATCCCGGCGTAGCCGGTCATCATGTTCGGGCCGACGACGACCGTGCCATCCTTGATCTCGAGCCCCGGCACGCCGTGGAGCAGCGAGAGGTCGACGTCCTGGCCGAGCGCGAGCACGAGCGAGTCGGCCTCGAGCGTCTCGAGCTCGCCGGTGGGCTGCGGGAAGCCCTTGTCGTCGAGCGTCATCTTCTCGACGGTCAGCGTGCCCTCGTCCGCCATGTTCTTGATCGTCGAGAGCCACTTGATCAGCACGCCTTCCTGCAGCGCCTCCTCGACCTCGAAGTCGTGCGCCGGCATCCTCTCGCGGGTCCGGCGGTAGACGATGATCGCCTCGGTCGCGCCGAGACGCTTCGCGGTGCGCGCGACGTCGAGCGCCGTGTTGCCGCCGCCGTAGACGACGACGCGGCGGCCGAGCATCGGCTTCTCCTCGCCTTCCATCCCGCGGAGCACCGACACCGCGTCGAGCATGCGCGCGGCCTCGCCGGCGGGGATGAACGCGCGCTTGCCGATGTGCGCGCCGACCGCGAGGAACGCCGCGTCGAACCTGCCCTCGTGCATCGTCGCGCGGATGTCGGCGACCTTCTCGCCGTAGCGGATCTCGACGCCCAGGTCGGCGATCCGCGCCACTTCCGCGTCGAGGACGTCGCGCGGCAGTCGGTACTTGGGGATGCCGAAGCGCATCATGCCGCCGGCGAGCGGCCCCGCCTCGACGATCGTGACCGCGTGGCCGAGCCGCCGCAGATGGTACGCGGCGGACAGGCCCGACGGTCCGGCCCCGACGACGAGCACGCGCTTGCCGGATTCCTTCGCGGGCTTGGGGAACTTCCAGCCGCGCCGGATCGCCTCGTCGCCCAGGAATCGCTCGACGGCGTTGATGCCGACCGCCTCGTCGAGCTGCGCGCGATTGCACGCGCCCTGGCACGGGTGGTAGCAGACGCGGCCCATGACCGCGGGCAGCGGGTTGTTCTCGGTCAGCGCGCGCCACGCGGCCTCGTAGTCGCCGCCTTCGGCGTGGTAGAGCCAGCCCTGGATGTCCTCGCCTGCGGGGCAGGCGTGGTTGCACGGCGGCAGCCGGTCGACGTAGACCGGCCGCGCGGCGCGCCAGGAGCCGGTCTTGTTGGCGAGGCTCGAGCCGACGTCGAGCGTGATGGCAAAGGGTCTATCCACGTCGCGGCCTCCGGGTCCGATGCGATCTTCCGCGCACGGCTCTGTCGGCCGCCGCAATCGCGCGACGACGCGCCCTTCGGGCCTTGGCTTCGCCCGTCGCGCTCATGCGTCCTCCGCCGCGAGGCCGAACCGCGCGATGTTGCGGTCGGCGATCGCCTGGATGTGCGCGAGCCGCGCCTGGTCCGGCTCCTTGCCGAAGAGGTGCGCGAAGCGCTTCTGCAGCTGCAGGTATTCGGTGACCGGAACGCGTCGCCTGATCGTCGTGCGCCCCGTGATCTCGCCGTGC
>DASQBO010000145.1:0-8831 GCA_035635175.1 Casimicrobiaceae bacterium
CATACGCCGGTCACCGCATTGAGCACTCCGGGCGGCCCGTGCGTGACGAGGCAGTCCTGCGCGAAGTCCCAGTCGGTCTCCTGGTTCTGCGCGACTTTTTCGTACGCGACGGCGATCAGGATGGGCGCGAGGAGCGGGAAGCCGCAGCCCACACCCTCCCACCACACGCGGAACGCTCGCTGCGCCGCGCGGCGCAGCTGCGAGCGCGTGTCGCGGCTCGCGTACGCGTCCGAGATCGAGAACTGGAGGTAGCAGCCGAACAGCCACTTGCCAGGCGTCGTCTGCAGCGACGCGATGAGGAGCGCCTCGACCGGCACCCACGTGCCCGTGATGAGCACCGGCGCGAGCAGCGGATGCCCGATCCAGACCACGAGCGCGTCCGGCATCGCGCCGGCGCCGCGCAGCTCGGAGAGGAGAAGCGCGAGCACGAGGCCCCAGAGCGCGTAGTCGAAGAGCCGCGCCGCGAGGCGGTTCCACGGCCGCGGCTCGCTCGTCCGCCCGGCCTTCGCGCGCTCGAGCTCTGCCATGCGCAGCTGGAAGATCCAGCTCGCGTCCTCCTGCGGCTGGTTCGTGCCGAGAAACACGCTCTTCTCGCGGCGCCAGTTGAGGATCGCGAGGTCCGTCGTGGGGAGCAGCAGCGCCGACGACGCGCCCCCGTGCCGCCGGCGCGACCACGCGAGCCCGTGGACGACCCCGTAGACGATCGTGAGCGCGAGCAGCGTGAGAGTGAGCCAGACCAGCACCTGCTTCGCGACGAGCACGGTATCGGCGGGCGTGACCGCGACGATCGCCGCCGCGATGAACGCGCCGAACAGCACGCACAGGGCCGCGGTGACGATCGTCGAACGCCCGAACGCGGCGACGCGCTCGGTGAGCCCGGGATGGTGGAACGTCCGCTCCGGCGCGACGTCGGCGCTGTCGAGGCCGGTCTCGAGGATCTCGTCCTGCGCGGGCTCGGGCTCTGGCGGCTTCACGTCGGTCTGCTCGCCGGCCTCCGCCACTGCGTTGCTGACGACGTGCGCGATCTTCTGCTCGGTGGTGCCGTCGGAGACCGCGAGCTCCTGGTCGTAACGGATCCGCCGGTCGTGGTCGCCGAGTATGCGGCTGGCATGATTGATGAAGCGCAGGGCCTCTTCCACATTGCCCTGGCCGTCGCGGGTCTTCGCGTAATATTTCCGGATGAGCCGGCGCAGCGCGGCCCGGACCTCCTCGTCCGAGGCGGCCGGTGGAATGCCCAGAGCTTCGTAGAGCGTCGCTCGCATCGCGTCGGCGGCGCGGAACCCGCCGTCCGGAGCAGGAATATTCGGTTAAAAGCCCTTCGCAATCAAGAGGAGGTAGCAAGAAGCAGGCCGAATCCCGTCGAATCGGCGCATGTGGCCCACAAAGCACAAGGGCAGCCCGAAAGCTGCCCTCGCGCGGGCCGCGCGAACGCCGCCCGTTGGCGCCGCCCTGCCGGCCGTCAGTCCGTCTGCTTCTCGCGATGCTGGTGCGCGAGCTTCTCGCGGATCCGGGCGGACTTGCCCGACCGGTCGCGCAGGTAGTAGAGCTTCGCGCGCCGTACGTCGCCCTTGCGCTTGACCTCGACCGAGGCGATGAGCGGCGAATACGTCTGGAACGTGCGCTCGACGCCCTCGCCGCTCGACACCTTGCGGACCACGAACGACGAGTTGAGGCCGCGGTTGCGCTTCGCGACGACGACGCCTTCGTACGCCTGCACGCGCTTGCGCTCGCCTTCGACCACGCTCACGTTGACGATGACGGTGTCCCCCGGCGAGAACTCGGGGATCGTCTTGCCCAGGCGGGCGATCTCTTCCTTCTCCAGCGTTTCGATGATGTTCATGTTGCGCTACTCCCGTTGTCGGCCGTTGGCCGCGCGCGCAGCGCAGGGCGCCCCCTGATGCGCGCGGATCGTTGTCGTGGAAGCGTCGCCGCCTCCGGTGTGCACTGCCTGCTCCTGCTCCGTTGCCCTACTGCCGCGCGTGCCCGCGCCGGTACTCCGCGAGCAGCGTCGTCTCTTCCTGCGAAAGCGGGCGTCCGGCGAGGAGTTCCGGCCGCCGCTCCTCGGTCCGGCCGAGCGACTGCATGAGCCGCCAGCGGCGGATGTCCTCGTGGTGCCCGGACAAGAGCACGTCCGGCACCGCCGCGCCTTCGTATCGCTCCGGACGCGTGTAGTGCGGGCAGTCGAGCAGCCCTGCGACGAACGAATCCTGCGCCGCCGACTGCGCGTCGTTGAGCACGCCCGGCCGCAGCCGAACGATCGCGTCGATCAGCATCAGCGCCGGCAGCTCGCCGCCCGAGACGACGAAGTCGCCGACGGCGATCTCCTCGTCGACCTCGCGCGCGACGAAGCGCTCGTCGATGCCTTCGTAGCGTCCCGCCACCACCACGTACGCCGTCCTCTCCGCGTCCCGCGCGAATTCCGCGACCCGCGCATGCGTGAGCTGCCGTCCCGCGGGCGTCAGGTGGATCGTCCGCGTTGCGGCATACCCTGCCGCCTCTTGCGCCTCGCGCGCCGCGGCCGCCGCCTTCGCCAGCGGCTCCGCCAGCATCACCATCCCGGGTCCGCCGCCGTACGGGCGGTCGTCGACGGTCCGGTAGTTGTCCGTCGCGAAATCCCGCGGGTTCCACGTCGCGAGCTGCCACAGACCGCGCTCGAGCGCGCGCCCCGTCACGCCGAAGCGCGCCGCGTGCACGACGAGCTCCGGGAAGAGCGTCACGACGTCGATCCGCATGTCCTCTCCGCCGCCGCCGCTAGTACTCTTCGCCCCAGTCCACGTCGATCCGCCGGCCGTCGAGGTCCACCCGGTCCACGATCGCCGGCACGTACGGAATCAGCCGCTCCGCGCCCGGCGCGCCCGCGGGCCGTACGACGCGCAGGAGCGGATGCGCGCCGTGCGTGACCACCTCCGCCACCGTGCCGAGCACCGCGCCTTTCCGGTTCCGCACCTCCAGGCCCTCGAGGTCGACCCAGTAGATCTCGTTCTTCTTCGTTCGCGGCAGCGCCGCGCGCGGCACTCCCACCTCGCCGCCGCGGAGCGCCAGCGCCTCGTCGCGCGTCGCGACGCCCGCGAGCTGCGCGAGCAGCGCCCCCGAATGCATCCGCGCCGCCGTCGTCCGCATCTCACTCCACGCCGCAGCGCGCGGCGGCCGCACGCGCCACGTCGCGTGCGCGAGGAGCGCGTCCGGCGCTTCGGACAAGGGCTCGACCTTGATCCAGCCGCGCACTCCGTGCGGCGCGACGATCCGGCCCATGACCACGATGCGCTCCGCCGCGGAGGTCCGCTTCGGCACCGCGGCCCGCGCGGACGCGCGCGTCAGCCGGCGGACGCCGCGACCGCGGGGGCGGCCGCCTTCTTGACGAGCCCCGCGACCGTGTCCGACAGGCGCGCACCCTTCTGCTGCCAGAAGGCGATCCGGTCGTGCGCGACGCGCAACCCTTCCTCGCCTTCGCCGGCGATCGGGTTGTAGAAGCCCACGCGCTCGATGAATCGGCCGTCGCGCCGGTTGCGCGAATCGGCCACGACGATGTTGAAGAAGGGGCGCTTTTTCGCGCCGCCGCGGGCAAGACGGATGACGACCATGGTTTCCTGCGCTCGGGTAATCGAAGAAAAGTCTTTAATTATACGGGGGAAATGGCCGGCCGGGCAAGGCCGGTCCGCCGGGCGCCGCGCGGGGCGCCGGGGCTCCAACCCCTTGATTTCCATCGCCGGCCAACGCGACGCGGGCGATCAACGCAGTCCCGGCAGCAGCCCCTTCATCCCGCGGAGCATCTTCTGCATGCCGCCCTTGGCGACCATCTTCATCATCTTCTGCGTCTGCTCGAACTGCGCGAGGAGCTGGTTGACCTCCTGCACCGAAACGCCGGCGCCCGCCGCGATCCGGCGCTTGCGCGACGCCTTCAGGATCTCGGGCTTCGCCCGCTCGGCCGGCGTCATCGAGTTGATGATGCCCTCGATCCGCGCGATCCGGCGCTCGCTCACCGTCGTGTTCTGCGCGGCGCGCGCGAGCTCCGCCGGAAGCTTGTCGACCATCCCTGCGAGCCCGCCCATCTTGCGCATCTGCGCGATCTGCGCCTTGAAGTCGTCGAGGTCGAAGCCCTTGCCGGACTTGACCTTCTTCGCGAGCTTTTCGGCTTCCGCGACGTCGACGTTGCGGTGCACCTCCTCGACCAGCGACAGCACGTCGCCCATGCCGAGGATCCGCGAGGCCATCCGCTCCGGGTGGAAGGTCTCGAGCCCGTCGATCTTCTCGGCGACGCCCGCGAACTTGATCGGCGCGCCCGTCACGTGCCGCACCGACAGCGCAGCGCCGCCGCGCGCGTCCCCGTCGAGCTTGGTCAGGATGACGCCGGTCAGCGGCAGCGCGTCGCGGAAGGCCTTCGCGGTGTTGACCGCGTCCTGGCCCTGCATCGCGTCGACGACGAACAGCGTCTCGACCGGCTTCGCCGCCGCGTGGAGCTCGGCGATCTCGCGCATCATCGCCTCGTCGATCGCGAGCCGGCCCGCGGTGTCGACGATCAGCACGTCGTGGTAGTGGCGGCGCGCCCAGTCGATGGCCCCGGTGACGATCGCGACGGGCGCCTCCCCGGTCGCGGAGGGAAAGAAGTCGACGCCGACCTGGCCCGCGAGCGTCGCGAGCTGCTCGATCGCCGCCGGACGATAGACGTCGGCCGAGACGAGCAGCACCTTCTTCTTCTGCGCCTTCAAGAGCCGGGCGAGCTTCGCCGCGGTCGTCGTCTTGCCCGCGCCCTGGAGACCGGCGAGCAGGATGACGGCCGGCGGCTGCACGGCGAGGTCGAGCGGGGCCGCGGCCGCCCCCATGAGCGCGGCGAGCTCGCGGTGGACCACGCCCACCAGTGCCTGGCCCGGCGTGAGCGAGCCGATCACTTCCTCGCCCAGCGCCTTCGCCTTGACCGTGGCGACGAAGTCCTTGACGACCGGGAGCGCGACGTCGGCCTCGAGCAGCGCCTGTCGCACCTCGCGCAGGGCGTCGCCGATGTTGGCCTCGGTCAGCCTTGCCTCGCCGCGCAGGGTCTTGACGACGCGCGACAGGCGCTGGGTCAGGGTGTCGAGCATGGGATTTCCCCGGCCGGGCGCCGGGGCACCGTTTGGTACACTGGACGGACGGCGGAGTGCCCGAGCGCCGCCCTCGAAAACCGATGATTTTACTCCACGCCGCCGTCGTCGCCCTGTACGCGCTGGCTGCGTGGTCGCTCTGGCCCGAGCCCGTCCCGGCGACCCCGGCTGCGCCGCCGGCCGAGCATCCGCTCCGCAGCTGGACCGCATTCCTCGTTCCGGCGGCACTCCTGTTGCACGCGTGGATGGCGGGCCGCGAATTCGCGACCCCCGAGGGCCTCGACCTTAGCCTGCCGCACGCGGTGTCGATCGTCGCCGCGCTGGTGGCGCTCGTGGCCTGGGCCTCGGGGCTCCTCAACACGCTGCCGGCCATCGGCACCGTCGTCCTGCCGGTCGCCGCGATCGCGTCGCTGCTGCCCGCGGTCGTCACCAATCCGCACCGCTTCCCGTATGCGGGCGAGCCGTGGGCCGCACTTCACGTCGGGGTCGCGCTTCTCGCCTACGCGCTCTTCCTCGTCGCCGCGCTGCAGGCGCTCGTCCTGATGGGGCTCGAAAAGCGGCTGCGGCGGCACCTGCCCGACCCGGGCGCGACCGGGACGCCCCCGCTGCTCACGCTCGAGCGTTTCCTGTTCCGGACGGTGACCGTCGGCTTCGTGCTGCTCACCGTCACGCTCGCGAGCGGGATGCTCTTCTCCGAGCAGATCTTCGGGCGGCCGATACCGTTCACGCACAAGAGCGTGTTCTCGCTCCTGGGCTGGCTCACCTTCGCCGCGCTGCTCTGGGGCCGCTGGCGCTACGGCTGGCGGGGCCGCGTCGCGCTGCGCTGGATCGTCGCGGGCACCGTCTTCGTCTTCCTCGCGTACCTGGGCGAGAAGTTCGTGCTCGAGGTGCTGCTCGGGCGATGAGCGGGTGCTGACCCGCGCCTCGCGATGGACGACATTCCGCTCGGCACGCTGGGCCTCGCGCTCGCGCTGATGCTCGCCGTCTCCGGCTTCTTCTCGATCTCGGAGACCGCGATGATGGCGGTCAACCGCTACCGGCTGCGGCACCGCGCCCACCGCGGCGCGCGCGGCGCCAAGCTCGTGCTCGCGCTCCTCGCGCAAACCGACAAGCTTCTCTCGGTGATCCTGCTCGGCAATACGGTGATCAACGCCGCGGCGGCGACCCTGACCACGCTGATCGCCGTGCGCCTCTTCGGGCAGGGCGAGTTCGTGCTCGCGCTGTCGACGATCGCGATCTCGTTCGCGATCCTGATCTTCACCGAGATCCTGCCGAAGGTGATCGGCGCCGCGCACGCGGATCGCATCGCGGCCCCCGTGTCGTACGTGCTGTCGCCGCTGCTCAAGGCCGCGGCCCCGGTCGTGTGGCTCCCGAACCTGATCGTCCGCGGGCTCCTGCGCCTGCTGCGCATCCGCGCGACCGGCGAGCCCGGCGCGACGCTGTCGCAGGAGGAGCTGCGCTCGCTCGTGCTCGAGGCGAAGTACTTCCGCGGCAAGCACCGGTCGATGCTCGCAAACCTCCTCGACGTCGAGGCGGTCGCCGTCGACGACGTGATGACGCCGAGGAACCAGATCCACGCGCTCGACCTCAACGCGAAGCCGGCGCACCTCGAGGAGCAGCTCGCGACGTCCTACCACACGCGGCTGCCGGCCTACGAGGACGAGCTCGACGACATCGTCGGCGTCGTCCACCTGAAGCAGGTCGTCGGGCTCCAGCGCGCGGGCGGGATCGACGCCGCGGCGCTGCGCACGATCCTCCGGCCCGCGTACTTCGTGCCGGCGGGAACGCCGCTCCTGGTCCAGCTGCAGCAGTTCCAGAACGACCGCGAGCGGATGGGGCTCGTCGTCGACGAGTACGGCGAACTGCAGGGGCTCGTCACGATCGAGGACATCGTCGAGGAGATCATCGGCGACTTCACGACCCAGGCCCCCGCCGCCGGCGAGTCGTGGGCGCGCGGCGGCGACGGCAGCGTGGTCGTCGACGGCATGGCCGCGCTGCGGACGCTCAACCGCAAGCTCGGCACCCAGTTTCCGCTGGAAGGCCCGAAAACGCTCAACGGCCTGATCGTCGAGCAATTGGCCGACATTCCGGAGGCCGGCACCCGGGCCACCATCGCGGGCCAGGCGGTCGAGATCCTCCAGACGCAGGACCGTGCGGTGAAAGTGGTACGCCTGCTCCCTCCCGTGGGGCGTGGCGCACCCCCCGCGCCTTTACAAAGCCAGGGGGGACAGGCATCATCGACCGGCTGAAGTTTTATGCGGTTGGAATAACACGGGAGGACCGCGGGGACCGGCGCAAGGCATGTTAATTGCTTGAGCAACCCGACAGCCCGGCTTTCCGCCGCTGGATCGACCGCCCCCGCCACCGCCCATGGCCACTCAAGCCACCGCGACGCGCAACCTGAGCGGGCTCGCGCGCGCGCTGGCGCAGCACGGTCTGATGACCGAGTACGACGCGGAAGCGATCCAGACGCAGGCGCAGCAGGCGAGCGTCACCTTCGTCGAGCAGCTCCTCCAGGGCAAGCGGATGTCCCCGACGCAGGTCGCGGCCTTCGGCTCGCGCGCGTTCGGCGTGCCGCTCATGGATCTCGGGGCGTTCGACCTCGACCAGATCAACAAGGACCTGGTCGACCTCAAGATGGCGCAATCGCGGCGGGTTCTGCCGCTGCACAAGCGCGGCAACCGCCTCTACGTCGCGACCTCGGATCCCGCCAACCTCCAGGCGCTCGAGGAAGTCCGGTTCAAGACCAACCTGGTCGTGGAGCCCGTCGTCGTCGAGGACGACAAGCTCGCGCAGGCGATCGCCAAGCTGGTCGAGGCGAAGGGGACGACCCTCAACGAGATGGCCGCCATGGAGGACCTGGAGCTCGAGCTCCAGGACGGGAACGTCGTCGCGCTCACCGACGACGACACTTCCGAGGTCGACGACGCACCGGTCGTCAAGTACATCCAGAAGATCCTGATCGACGCGATCAGCCAGGGCGTCTCCGACATCCACTTCGAGCCGTACGAGAAGAGCTACCGGATCCGCTACCGGACGGACGGGATCCTGTCGGAGGTCGCGCAGCCCCCGCTCGTCATCAAGGACAAGGTCGCCTCGCGGATCAAGGTGATCTCGAAGCTCGACATCGCCGAGAAGCGGGTGCCGCAGGACGGGCGGATGAAGCTCGTGCTGTCGAAATCGAAGGCGATCGACTTCCGGGTGAGCACGCTGCCGACGCTCTTCGGCGAGAAGATCGTGATGCGGATCCTCGACTCGTCGGGTGTCAAGCTCGGCATCGAGGCGCTGGGCTACGACCCGGACCAGCAGGAACAGCTGATGTTCGCGATCGGCCGCCCCTACGGGATGATCCTGGTGACGGGCCCCACCGGCAGCGGCAAGACGGTCTCGCTCTACACCTGCCTCAACATCCTGAACCAGCCCGGCGTCAACATCTCGACCGCCGAGGACCCCGCGGAAATCCAGCTGCCCGGGATCAACCAGGGCGTCTCCGACATCCACTTCGAGCCCTACGAGAAGAACTACCGGATCCGCTACCGCACCGACGGCATCCTCTCGGAGGTCGCGTCCCCGCCGCTCGTCATCAAGGACAAGGTCGCCTCGCGGATCAAGGTGATCTCGAAGCTCGACATCGCCGAGAAGCGAGTGCCGCAGGACGGGCGGATGAAGCTCGTGCTGTCGAAATCGAAGGCGATCGACTTCCGGGTGAGCACGCTGCCGACGCTCTTCGGCGAGAAGATCGTGATGCGGATCCTC
>DASQBO010000146.1:0-1966 GCA_035635175.1 Casimicrobiaceae bacterium
AGCGAGACGCGGGAGAGACGAAGCGAGGACTCCCGCGGCCTGCTTCGTTACGCGCCGGGTCCGACAGCTTCCTGGCGCGAATCGCTCAGCGTATACGCCGCCCGCCGCGCGATGGCAAGCGATTCGAATAAGATTTGTTTACCGAGACCGCGCCGGGCACGGACGGCGCGGTTCAAGCTGCGGCCTAAGCCGGCTCGGGCACCGACGGCAGGCCCGCCAGCGCCATCGCGAGCTCCGCCTCGTCGTAGTCGAGGTCCTGCAGCTTGCCCGCGGAGTAGTCGATGTACGCCTGCATGTCGAAGTGGCCGTGGCCGCAGAGATTGAACAGGATCGCGCGCGACGTGCCCTCCTCGCGGCAGCGAATCGCCTCGTCGATCGCGCCCTTGACCGCGTGGTTCGCCTCGGGCGCCGGCAGGATGCCCTCGGCGCGCGCGAACTGCACGCCGGCGTCGAACACCTTCGACTGGTGATGCGCGACCGACGTGATGAGGCCGAGCTCCTGCAGGTGCGAGACCAGCGGCGCCATCCCGTGGTAGCGAAGGCCGCCGGCGTGAAAGCCGGGCGGCGTGAACGTCGAGCCCAGCGTGTGCATCTTCGTGAGCGGCGTCAGGTGCGCCGTGTCCCCGAAGTCGTACGCGTAGCGGCCTCGCGTCAGGCTCGGGCAGGCCGCCGGCTCGACGGCGATCACCTTCACCTTGCGTCCGCCGCGGAGCTGCGCGCCGAGGAACGGGAAGACGATGCCGGCGAAGTTGGATCCGCCGCCGGTGCACCCGACGATCACGTCCGGATAGTCGTCGGCCATCTCGAGCTGCGCGATCGCCTCCTGCCCGATCACGGTCTGGTGCAGCAGCACGTGGTTGAGCACGCTGCCGAGCGCGTACTTCGTGTCGTCGCGCTGCGCCGCGACCTCGACCGCTTCCGAAATCGCGATGCCGAGGCTGCCCGGGTGGTCGGCGCGCTTCGCGAGGATCGCCCGGCCCGCGGCCGTTTCCTTCGACGGCGAAGCGACGCAACGGGCCCCGTAGGTCTCCATCAGCGCGCGGCGGTAGGGTTTCTGATCGTAGGAGACGCGGACCATGAAGACGTCGACGTGGATGCCGAAGAGCGCCCCGGCGAACGCGAGCGAGCTGCCCCACTGTCCGGCACCGGTCTCGGTGACGAGCTTCTTCACGCCGGCCTCGCGGTTGTAGAAGGCCTGGGCGACGGCGGTGTTCGGCTTGTGGCTGCCCGCCGGCGACACGCCCTCGTACTTGTAGTAGATGCGCGCCGGGGTCTGCAGCTCGCGCTCGAGCCGCCGCGCGCGATAGAGCGGCGTCGGGCGCCACTGGCGATAGACGTCGCGGACGGGTCCCGGGATCTCGATCTCGCGCTCGGTCGAGACCTCCTGCAGGATCAGCGCCAGCGGGAAGAGCGGAGCGAGGTCGTCGGGCCCGACGGGCTTCTTCGTCCCCGGATGCAGCACCGGCGGCGGTGGCGCGGGCAGATCCGCCTGGATGTTGTACCAGACCTTCGGGATCCGCGATTCGTCGAGGACGTACTTGACGGTTTCGTGCATGGGAGCCTCCATCGGCCGCGCTGCGGTAGCACGGCGGGGAGAGGGAAGTCTAGCGCGTCTCGGCAGCGCGCACCGGCGATCGCTTGATCCCGCTCAAGATCGGCGCGGAACGCCGGCGGGACGGGCGCGCGTGAATATTCACGGGGAACGGCGTGGTAGCCGGCGGGGCGGCGCGCTAGACTGAACGCGCCGCCCGACTTCGTTCCGGCCGCCCGGTCCAAAGCGATCGCCGACCGCCGCCGCGGCGGGGCGCCTTCAACACCTGGGAGAAAACGATGAACTCGAAGATCCTCGCTTCCGTGGTTGTCGCATCGGCCCTGGCGGTCTCGGGATGCGCCACTGCCCCCGGGCCGGACGGGGGCGGACCCAACCCGCCACCGTTGGACTGCAGGAGCAACAAATGCGACGTCC
>DASQBO010000147.1:0-2873 GCA_035635175.1 Casimicrobiaceae bacterium
CGACGGCGGCCCCGAGCTGCTTCGCGACGAACCGGATCTCGCTCTTCTCGACGACGACGCCCTCCGCCGCCGCGCCGGACGCGCACGCCGTCGCGACGACGAGCGCGGCGACGCCTAGGCACCGAGCGCGCATCATCACACTCCGCTAGTGGGCGAGCTGGCCCGCGAACGTGCGCAGGCCGGCGAGGAGCATCTCGACCGCCAGCGCCGTGAGCACGAGCCCCATGAGCCGCTCGAGCGCGATCATCCCGCGTTCGCCGAGCAGGCGCTGCAGACGGTCGGCCGCCGCCAGCACGAGCGTCGTCGCCGCCATCGCGAGCGTGAGGGCGCCGATCCACGTCGCGATCCGGGCGGGTTCGCGCGACGCCATGAGCAGGACCGTCGCGAGCGCGGACGGACCGGCGATCGACGGGATCGCGAGCGGCACGAGGAAGGGCTCCGTGCCCG
This sequence comes from Casimicrobiaceae bacterium, assembly GCA_035635175.1. Lineage (GTDB taxonomy): Bacteria > Pseudomonadota > Gammaproteobacteria > Burkholderiales > Casimicrobiaceae > CAIWHR01. Next base: position 448 of record DASQBO010000147.1, read on the forward strand.
GCGGGTCGCCGAAGATGCCCTCGGGGCGGGGGAAGACCATCCGGATCGCGATCAGGAACAGGATGATGCCGCCGGCGATCGTCAGCGACTCTTCGGACAGGTGCAGCCACTGCAGGAACTTGCGGCCGCCGAGCATGAACGCGACGAGGATCGCGTACGCGGCCGCGCACTCCCGGACGATGATCCGCGCGTGCCGTTCGGGCGCGACGCCTTTCATCGCGGCGACGACGATCGGCACGTTGCCGAACGGGTCGATGACGAGAACGAGAAGGATCGTCGCGGAGAAGAGCTCGGCGTTCATCGGCGCGGGACAGCGCTCGTCGCAATGGCGCGCAGTATATCGCGCGGGAAACGCCCCCTTCGGGAAGCTGGCAGAATTGCGCCTTCGCCGCGGCGCTCGCCAGTCCCTCGAGCCGCCGGCCCACGATCCACGAGGAGTTCCCCATGAAGGTCCAATGGCTGCTCGCCTGCGCCCTCGGCGTCGCCGGGTGCTCGCTGCAGGCCGCCGACCCCGCCCCGGCGCCGGTCACGCGCCCGCTGCAATCGGGGGTCGAAACGCAGTATTTCGACCCAGCCGTCCGCGCGGCCGACGACTTCTACCGTCACGTCAACGGCAAGTGGCTCGACACGACGACGATCCCCGCCGACAAGCCGTCCTGGAACCCCGGCTACGTCCTGCACGAGCAGGCGCAGGAGCGGCTGCGCGGCATCATCGACGAGGCGGCGGCCGGCGGCGCGAACCCCGCGAGCGACGAGGCGCGCAAGGTCGGCGACCTCTACCGGAGCTTCATGGACGAGGCGCGTCTCGAGACGCTCGGCCTCAGGCCGCTCGACGCGACCTTCGCGGCCATCGAGCGCGTGAAGGACAAGTCCGAGCTGCCGGCGCTCATCGCGTCGCTGCAGCAGATCGGCGTCACGACGCCGTTCGACTTCGACATCGACCAGGACAAGCGCAACTCGACCGCGTACGTCGTCTACCTCTCGCAGTCGGGTCTGGGCCTGCCCGACCGCGACTACTACCTCGCCGACGACGACGCGAAGCTCGTCGCCATCCGCCGCCAGTACGCGCTGCACGCCGAGAAGATGCTCGCGCAGGCGGGCGACAAGACGGCGAAGCAGGACGCGGCGGACATCCTCGCGCTCGAGACGAAGATCGCCCGCGCGCACTGGACCAAGGTCGAGTCGCGCGATCCGGTGAAGACCTACGCGAAGGTTGCGACGAAGGACCTGCCGGCGACGGCGCCCGGCTTCGGCTGGGCGCCCTACCTCGACGCCGCGGGCGTCTCGTCCAAGGTCAGCGACGTCGTCCTCTACCAGGCGAGCTACCTCAAGGACTTCGGCGCGCTGTTCGCGGAGACGCCGCTCCCCGTGTGGAAGGCGTATTTCAGGTGGGCCGTCCTGCGCGACTACGCGCGCTTCCTCGACAAGCAGTACGTCGACGAGCGGTTCGCCTTCTACGGCACGATCCTGTCGGGCATTCCGCAGAACCGGCCGCGGTGGCAGCGCGGCGTCGCGGTCGTCAACGAGGCGATCGGCGAGGCGCTGGGCCGCGTCTACGTCGCGAAGTACTTCCCGCCCGAGAGCAAGGCGCGGATGGAGAAGCTCGTCGCGAACCTGCTCCTCGCCTACAAGCAGAGCATCGACCAGCTCGACTGGATGGGCGCCGAGACGAAGCGGGAGGCGCAGGCGAAGCTCGCGAAGATCACGCCGAAGATCGGCTACCCGGCCAAGTGGCGCGACTACTCGAAGCTCGCCATCGCCCCGGACGACCTCGTCGGCAACGTCATGCGCGCACGGCGCTTCGAGTACGACCGCAACGTCGCGAAGCTCGGCAAGCCGGTGGACCGCGAGGAGTGGTTCATGACGCCGCAGACGGTCAACGCGTACTACAACCCGCTGATGAACGAGATCGTGTTCCCCGCGGCGTACCTGCAGCCGCCCTACTTCAACGCGGACGCCGACGACGCCGCGAACTACGGCGGCGCCGGCGCGACGATCGGCCACGAGATCAGCCACGGCTTCGACGACTCGGGCAGCCAGTTCGACGGCGACGGGAACCTGCGCGACTGGTGGACGAAGGACGATCACGCGCGCTTCGACGCAAAGACCAAGGCGCTGGTTGCGCAATTCAATGCCTACAGCCCGGTGCCGGGATACCAGGTCAACGGCGAGCTGACGCTCGGCGAGAACATCGCCGACCTTTCCGGCCTCGCGATCGCCTACAAGGCCTACCGCCTCTCGCTCGGCGGCAAGGAAGCGCCCCTCATCGACGGCATGACCGGCGACGAGCGCTTCTTCCTGAGCTACGCGCAAGGCTGGCGCGACAAGACGCGCGACGAGGCGATGGTCGTCCAGCTCAAGTCCGATCCGCACTCGCCGGACAAGTTCCGGGCGAACGGGCCGCTCTCCAACCTCGACGCGTTCTA
>DASQBO010000148.1:0-3394 GCA_035635175.1 Casimicrobiaceae bacterium
TGGATCTCGACGACGCGCATCCTGTTCTGCGTGAGCGTGCCGGTCTTGTCGGAGCAGACGAACGTCACCGAGCCGAGCGTCTCCACGGCCGGGAGGCGGCGGATCAGCGCGCGCTGACCCGCGAGCTTGGTCGCCCCCAGCGCGAGCGAGATCGTGACGACGGCCGGCAGCGCTTCGGGGATCGCGGCGACCGCGAGACTGATCGCCGTGAGGAACAGCACCAGCGGTGGCTCGCCGCGCAGGAGGCCGACCGCGAAGATGAACGCGCAGATCGCGATGACGCCGAGACCGAGCCGGCGGCCGAAGACCTCGAGCCGCTTCTGCAGCGGCGTCCTGGGCTCGCTGCCCGCGGAGAGCATGGCGGCGATCCGGCCGAGCTCGGTCGCCATCCCGGTCGCGAAGACGACGCCGCGCCCGCGTCCGGCGGTCGCGGTCGTCCCCTTGTAGGCGACGTTGCGGCGGTCGCCGAGCGGCAGGTCGCGGCCGGCGATGGCGTCGCGCGTCTTGTCGACCGCCACCGATTCGCCGGTGAGCGCCGACTCGTCGAGCCTGAGCTGCGCCGCCTCGAGCACGCGCAGGTCGGCGGGAACGATGTTCCCCGCTTCGAGGAGCACCACGTCGCCGGGGACCAGCTGCGCAGCGGGCACCGTGAGCACCTCGCCGCCGCGCACGACGCGCGCGGTCGCCGCCGCCATCCGCTTGAGCGCCGCCATCGCGCGCTCGGCGCGGAACTCCTGCGCGAAGCCGACTCCGGCGTTCAGCACGACGATCACGACGATCGCCAGCGTGTCCTTGGGATCGCCGATCAGCGCGGAGATCGCCGCTGCGGCGAGCAGGACCAGGATCATGAAATCCTTGAACTGGCCGAGCAGCATCGCGAGCGGGCTCTTCGCACGCTGCTCCCGGATCTCGTTCGGGCCGTAGCGTGCGGCGCGCCGCGCGACCTCTTCGGGCGCGAGCCCCGTGGCGGGGACGACGTCGAGCCGCGCGAGCGCCGCGTCCGCGTCGAGCGTGTGCCACGCCACGTCCGCGGCGGGCGCGGCGTCGCGGGAAGGCGCGATCGGTGAGCTCACGGCGTCAGGTGGCGACCCGGCGCTAGGACCAAAGGTCACCGTCGCTGCGACCGAATCCGCGGTCGCGCATGTGGGCCATTATGCGCCGGCTGCAGTCCGCCAGAAAGCGCCGGAGCCGCTCGCTCCGACGCGCGAAGCCTCCGGCGGCGCTGTCCGCGCGCGCACGTTCCCCGTAGAATCGAAGCGACGGGGGAGACCGATGGCCAAGCCGCGAGAGACGCATTTCGACACGCTGTCGCTGCACGCCGGCGCGCGCCCGGACCCGGCCACGGGCGCCCGCGCGACGCCGATCTACCAGTCGACGTCGTTCGTGTTCCGGGATTCCGATCACGCCGCCGCGCTGTTCGACATGGCCCGCCCCGGCCACGTCTATTCGCGAATCTCGAATCCGACGTGCGCGGTGCTCGAAGAGCGGATCGCCGCGCTCGAGGGTGGTGTCGGCGCGATCGCGACCGCGAGCGGCCAGGCGGCGCTGCATCTCGCGATCGTGACGCTGCTCGGAGCCGGGACGCACGTCGTCGCCTCGCGCGCGCTCTACGGCGGCTCGCACAACCTGCTCGACTACACGCTGCCGCGCTTCGGCATCGCGACGACGTTCGTCGACCCGCGCGACGTGGACGGCTGGCGCGCGGCGATCCGGCCCGAGACTCGGCTCCTGTTCGGCGAGACGCTCGGCAACCCGGGGCTCGACGTTCTCGACGTCCCTCGCATCGCCGACCTCGCGCACGAGCACGGCCTGCCGCTCCTCGTGGACTCGACGTTCACGACGCCGTACCTGATGCAGCCGTTCGCGCACGGCGCCGACGTCGTGTTCCACTCGGCGACCAAGTTCCTGTCGGGCCACGGCGTCGTGATCGGCGGGCTCCTCGTCGACGCCGGGCGCTTCGACTGGAACGCGCCGCGCGCGCGCGGCAAGTTCCCGACCTTGACCGAGCCGTACCGCGGCTTCCACGACATGGTGTTCGCGGAGGAGTCGACGACCGCCGCGTTCCTCCTGCGCGCGCGGCGCGAAGGCATTCGCGACTTCGGCGCATGCATGGCGCCGTTCACCGCGTTCCAGATCCTGCAAGGCATCGAGACGCTGCCGCTCAGGATGGCGCGCCACGTCGACAACACGCGCCGGGTCGTCGACTTTCTCGTCGCGCATCCGCTGGTCGCGGCAGTGGGGTATCCCGAGCTCGAGACGCATCCCGACCACGCGCTCGCCAGGCGGCTCCTGCCGAAGGGCTGCGGCGCGGTCTTCAGCTTCGAGCTCGAAGGCACGCGTGCGCAGGGCAGGAAGTTCATCGAGTCGCTGCGGCTCTTCTCGCACCTGGCGAACGTCGGCGACGCGAAGTCGCTCGTGATCCACCCCGCCTCGACGACGCACTTCCGGATGTCGGCGGACGAGCTCGCGAAGGCCGGCATCGCGGAGGGCACGATCCGCCTGTCCATCGGTCTCGAGCATCCGGACGACCTGATCGAGGACCTGAGCCGCGCGCTCCATGCGGCCGGGAAGGCGGCGTAGGACCGTGTTCCTGCGTGTCGACGGCCGCGACGTGTACGCCTACACCGGTGCGCGACCGCTCGTGCCCGCGCAGCACACGGTCGTCTTCGTCCACGGTGCCGCGAACGACCATGGCGTCTGGGCGTGGCAGTCGCGCTACTTCGCACACCATGGCTTCAATGCGCTCGCGGTCGATCTCCCCGGCCACGGGCGTTCCGACGGCCCCGCCCTCGCGTCGGTGGAGGCGATCGCCGGCTGGATTCCAGCGCTGCTCGATGCGGCCGGCGCGCCCCGCGCGGCGCTGGTCGGGCACTCGCTCGGCGCGCTGGCCGCCCTCGAATGCGCCGCGCGGCATCCGGCCCGAGTCGAGCGGATCGCGCTGGCCGGTCCGGCAGCGCCGATGACCGTGGCCGACGACCTCCTCGACGCCGCCCGGCGCGACGAACACGTCGCGTACGAGCTGATCAACGGCTGGTCGTTCTCCGCTGCGCGCCAGCTCGGCGGTAACGCGGTGCCGGGCGTGTGGATGACCGGCAACGCGATGCGGTTGATGGAGCGAACGCCGGCAGGGGTCCTCGCCGTCGACCTGACCGCGTGCCACGCCTACGCGCACGGCGTCGCGGCGGCCGCCGCGGTGCGCTGCCCCTCGCTCGTCGTCACCGGCGCGCGCGACATCATGGCGCCCTCGAAGAACGCGCAGGCGGTGGTCGCCGCGCTGTCCGACGTGCGCGTCGTCTCGCTTCCGGACAGCGGGCACGCGCTCATGGCGGAGGAGCCCGACGCCGTGCTCGACGCGCTCCGCTCGTTCCTCTGACCGCGGCCGCGCGATGAGCGC
>DASQBO010000149.1:0-2233 GCA_035635175.1 Casimicrobiaceae bacterium
CGCGCGGCGCTCGCCCGCGCGCTGGCGCTCGACCCGGAGCTGCTCTTTCTCGACGAGCCGACCGCCGGCCTCGATCCGCTGAGCGCGTCGGGCATCGACGAGCTCGTCCGCAGCCTGCGCGACGCCCTCGGGCTCACGATCATGATGGTCACGCACGACCTCGATCTCCTGTGGCGCGCCGCGGACCGGGTCGCGGTGCTCGGCCAGGGCCACATCATGGGCGTGGGCACGATGACGGAGCTCTCGAAGCTGGACGACCCGCTGGTGCACGAATACTTCTACGGACCGCGCGGCCGCGCCGCGCGCGAACAGGCATGGAAGCAAAGGTCAACTTCGCCGTCGTAGGCGCGTTCGTGCTCCTGCTGGGGACGGCGCTCGTCGGGGGCGTGCTGTGGCTCTCGAGCGGCAAGTACTACGGCAAGCGCTACGCCACCTACGTGTCCTACATGACCGAATCGGTCGCGGGACTCAACGTGAACGCGCCTGTCAAGTATCGCGGCGTGGACGTCGGGTTCGTCCGCCGGATCGCCCTCAATCCGGCGAACGTCGAGGAAGTGCAGCTCACGCTCTCGATCCTGCAGGGCACGCCGATCAAGGAGGACACCGTCGCGGTCCTCCGGACGCAGGGGCTGACCGGCATCGCCTACGTCGAGCTCTCGGCGGGGCGCAACGACTCGCCGCTGCTGACCGCGCGGCCGGGCCAGGAATACCCGGTGATCAGGTCGGGCCCGTCGCTGCTGACACGCCTCGAGACCACGGTGACGGCGCTCGTCGCCAGCCTGACCCACGCCGCCGACAATCTCAACGCGCTCCTGAACGACGACAACCGTCGCGCGATCGGCAAGACGCTCGCCGATCTGCAGGTCCTCTCCCGCACGCTGGCGGCACGCGCGCCGGCGATCGACGCGGGTCTCGCCAACGCCGCGCGTACGATGGAGAACGCCGCGCGCCTGACCGAGGAGCTCCCGCGTCTCGTCGAGCGGGTCGAGCGCAGCGCGGAAGGGTTCGACCGGATGACCGAGGCGGTCGCGCGTGCCGGGTCGGGTGCGGCGCAGACGCTCGACGGCACGCGCGGGGACCTCGAGCGGTTCACGCGCGAAGGCCTGCCGGAAGTGCGGGCGCTGGTCGCCGAGCTGCGCGAGGCGACAGCCACGCTGCATCGCGTGGGCGGCGAGCTCGAGCGCAATCCGGGCATGGTGCTCTACGGCCGCGCCCCGGCCAAGCGCGGGCCCGGCGAATGATTCGAGTCGACGGCGGCTCGGCAACGATCGATCGCATCGAACGCGGGAGAGTCAGGATGGGCGCACCCCGACAACGAAGCGCTTGGCGTCCCGCCACCGCGCTCCTGCTCGCTGCCGCGCTCGCCGGATGCAGCGCGCTGCCGGCGCCCCGCGTCGAGAACGTCAACGTGCACGTGCTCGCGGCCGAGCCGCTGCCTGCCGCGACCCGGCCGCAGCGCGACGTCGTCGTCGAGGTGGCCCTGCCGCGCGCGTGGCCCGGGTTCGACACGACGCGGATCGTCTACGTCCGGCAGCCCTACGAGCTCGACTACTTTGCGGCGAGCCGGTGGGCCGATACGCCGGCGAAGATGCTGGGGCCGCTCCTCGCGCGCGCGCTCGAGCAGACCGGAAGCTTCCGCGCGGTCGTCCAGCCGCCGAGCGCGGCGCCCGCGGACGTCCGGGTCGACACCGAGCTCGTTCGCCTGCAGCAGGATTTCGCGACCCGGCCGAGCCGCGTCGAGATCACGCTGCGCGTCCAGCTGACCGACCTTCGCGGCAGGCGGGTCGTCGCCGTGCGGGAATTCGAGGGCGCGGAGAGCGCGCCGAGCGAGGATGCGGCCGGCGGCGTCGCCGCCGCCAACGCGGCGCTGCAACGGATGCTGGGAGACGTGGCCGAGTTCGTTGTCGCCGGCACCGCGCGCTGACGCGGCCGGCGCCGTAGGCCCCTTCCCGGCGCGGCGGCTGTCGACACGGCGGCGCCCCGCGCGTAGGATCGCGGCCGCTTCCCCTCCGTCACCTTCGCTCGCGAGACCTCCCATGCTCGGTCTGATGCAGCACCGTCCGCTCCTCATCTCGTCGCTCATCGAGCACGCGAACGCCTGCCACCCCGACGCGGAGATCGTGTCGCGCACGGTCGAGGGGCCGCTCCATCGCTGCACCTACCGTGACATCCGACGGCGGTCGAAGCAGGTCGCGAACGCGCTCGGCGTGCGCCCGGGCGACCGGATCGCGAC
>DASQBO010000150.1:0-3335 GCA_035635175.1 Casimicrobiaceae bacterium
TCGCGCTCGACGAGGGGACCGTCGCCTCCGGCGTGTTCACGCAGAACCGGTTCTGCGCGGCGCCGGTAACGGTGTGCCGCCGGCATCTCGCCGGCGACGGCCGGGTCCGAGGGCTGGTCGTCAACGCCGGCAACGCCAACGCGGGCACCGGCGAGCGCGGCATCGCCGACGCGGAGGCGACGTGCGCCGCCGTCGCATCGGCGCTCTCGTGCGCGGCCGCCGCCGTGCTGCCGTTCTCGACCGGCGTCATCATGGAGCCGCTCCCGGTGGACAGGATCGTCACCGCGCTCCCGGCGGCGAAGGCCGCGCTCGCGCCCGACCGCTGGCTCGAGGCCGTCGCGGCGATCATGACCACGGACACCGTCCCGAAGGGCGCGTCCCGCCGCGTGAGCGTCGACGGCGTTCCGGTCACCGTCACCGGCGTCGCCAAGGGTGCCGGCATGATCCATCCGGACATGGCGACGATGCTGGCGTTCGTCGCGACCGACGCGCCGATCGCCACCGACGTGCTGCGCGCGCTGACGCGCGAGATCGCCGACCTGTCGTTCAACTGCGCGACGGTCGACGGCGACACGTCGACCAACGACTCGTTCGTGATCGCGGCGACCGGCAGGGCGCCGCTCGCACCGGTCGCGAGCGCCGGCGACCGGCGGCTCGCTCCGATCCGCGCGGCCCTGCTGGACGTCGCGACGACGCTCGCGCAGGCGATCGTCCGCGATGGCGAGGGCGCGACCAAGTTCATCACGGTCGCCGTCGAGGGCGGCCGCGACGCCGCCGAATGCCGGAAGATCGCGCTCGGCATCGCGCACTCGCCGCTGGTCAAGACGGCCTTCTTCGCGTCGGATCCGAACCTCGGGCGCATCGTCTGCGCGATCGGCAACGCCGCGGCGCCGGACCTCGATCCGTCGCGCGTGTCCTTTCGCCTGGACGAAGTGCTCGTGGTCGAGCGGGGCGGGCGCGCGGCGTCGTACCGCGAGGAGGACGGGCAGCGCGTGATGAAGCAGGACGAGATCACGGTCAGCGTCGCGCTCGGCCGCGGCGCCGCGTCGTCGCGGGTGTGGACGTGCGATTTCTCGCACGACTACGTGTCGATCAACGCCGATTACCGGAGCTGACTTGCTCTCCGTCGACCAGCTGACGGCATTGCTTGCGCACGTCGAGGCCATCCTCGCGCGGGTCGAGGGACTGCTCCCGCCCGCGCCGCCGCCGCCGGACTGGAAGGCGACCGCGTTCCGCTGGCGCAAGCGCGGCGGCCGCGGATTCCTGCAGCCCGTGCGGCACCCCCACGCGATCCGCCTCGGCGACCTGGTCGCGATCGACGCGCAGAAGGAGGCGATCGACGCGAACACGCGCCAGTTCGTCGCGGGACTCCCGGCGAACAACGTCCTCCTCACGGGCTCGCGCGGCACCGGCAAGTCCTCCCTCGTGAAGGCGATGCTCGCGAAGTACGCGGCGAAGGGGTTGCGGCTGATCGAGGTCGACAAGGCCGACCTCGTCGACCTGCCCGACATCGCGGAGCAGGTCGCGGGACGCCGCGAGCGCTTCGTCGTCTTCTGCGACGATCTCACGTTCGACGCGGGCGAGCCCGGCTACAAGGCGCTCAAGGTGATGCTCGACGGCACGATCGCGGCCGCGTCGACCGAGGTCCTGATCTACGCGACGTCGAACCGCCGGCACCTCCTGCCCGAGTACTTCAGCGAGAACCTCGAGACGAAGCACGTCGGCGAGGAGGTCCACCCGGGCGAGTCGGTGGAGGAAAAGATCTCGCTGTCCGAGCGTTTCGGGCTCTGGATCTCGTTCTATCCGTTCAGCCAGGACGACTACCTCGCCGCGGTCGCGAGCTGGCTCGACGCGCTCGGCGTGCCCGCGGCGCGGACCCAGAGGGAAGCGCAGGCCCGCGACCGCGACGCGCTGCAGTTCGCGCTGCAGCGCGGCTCGCGCAGCGGCCGCATCGCGTGGCAGTTCGCGCGCGGCTACGCCGGCGCCGCCTCGCTCAAGAAGCGGCCGCGCTCCGCGTGATCGGCGGCCGCGTCGTCCCGGTCGCGGCGGCCGTCGTGCTGCGCGCCGACGGCCGCGTGCTGCTCGCGCAGCGTCCGGCCGGCAAGGCGTACGCGGGATACTGGGAGTTTCCCGGCGGCAAGCTCGAGCCCGGCGAAACGCCGCGCCACGCCCTCGACCGCGAGCTTGCCGAGGAGCTGGGCCTGCGCGTGCGCCGCGCCGCGCCGTGGCTCGTCCAGCGCTTCGTCTATCCGCACGCGCACGTCGAGCTTCACTTCTTCCGCGTGCTCGAATGGGACGGCGACCCCGTCGGTCACGACGGCCAGGCGTTCGCATGGCAGACGCCCGGCGCGTTCGACGTCGCGCCGCTCCTGCCCGCCAACACGCTCGTGCTGCGAGCGCTCCTCCTGCCGACGGTTTGCGGGATCACCATGGCCTCCGAGGCGGGCGAAGCCGCGTTCCTCGCCCGCGCGCGCGCGGCGCTCGAGGGCGGCGTGCGGCTCATCCAGCTCCGGGAGAAAGACTGGCCCGCGGCCCGGCAACGAGCGTTCGGCGAGGCGCTGCTCGCGCTCGCGCGCCCGTACGGCGCGAAAGTCCTGCTGAACGGCAGCGACGCGAACGCGCGCGCATGGGGGTTCGACGGCGTGCATTGGACGTCCGCCGCGCTCGCCGCGGCGGCGGAGCGGCCGCGCGATCTCCTCTGCTCGGCATCGTGTCACACACGCGACGAGATCGCGAAGGCCGGATCACTGGCGCTCGACTTCGCGCTCCTGAGCCCCGTGCGGCCCACGCCGACGCATCCCGGCGCAGTCGCGCTCGGATGGGGGGGCTTCGAGGCGGCGGTCGCGGGCGCGGCGCTGCCGGTGTTCGCGCTCGGCGGGCTGACAAGCGACGACCTGGACGACGCGGTCGCGCACGGTGCGCACGGCGTCGCGCTGCGGCGCGGCGCGTGGCCCGGGATCCTCTGAAACGGACGCGCGCGACCGCTTCGGGGGGTTCCTCAGCTCGCGTCGGACTTGCCGCGCTTCTCGGGGATCTTCGGGCTTCGCGCGAGCAGCATGAGGCTGCCGATCACAATCAGCAGCACGGACACGAGGAGCGTCCAGCGCAGCCGGTATTGGTCGTGCAGCCACCACGCGATGCCCACGGCGATGAGCGTCGGTCCGAGCACGACCGAGCTCTTGGTGATGCCGTCCATCGCCAGGATCGCGATGCCGCCGAGGATGAGCGCGATCGACGTGATCGCGTCGAAGTCGGGAACCCAGCCCAGGTACCAGATCACTCCGAGGGTTCCGATGACGATCAGCGTGATGGGCGCGCCGGCGTTGCGCATCGCA
>DASQBO010000151.1:0-2971 GCA_035635175.1 Casimicrobiaceae bacterium
GGCGGAACGCGGTTCCTCGGCCGACACGTGGTCGACGCAGCGCTCGCGCGCCGCCATGAAGTCACGATCTTCACGCGCGGGCGCGCGCCGGTGCCGTGGGACGGCCGGGTCGCGCGCCGCGCGGGCAATCGCGACCCCGCGATCGCGCCCGGTCTCGACGCGCTCGCGCAGGGCAGCTGGGACGCGGTGATCGACACGAGCGGCTACCTTCCGCGCTGCGTCGGCGCGTCGGCACGCCTCCTCGCCAAGCGTGTCGCGCACGGCCTCTTCGTGTCGTCGCTGTCGGTCTACGCCGACGAGGGCCGCGAGGGCCAGAACGAGGACGCGGCGCTCGCGAGCTTGCCCGACGCGGCCACGGAGGACGTCGCGGCGCATTACGGCGCGCTCAAGGCCGCGTGCGAGCGCGAGTTCGACGCCGGGTTCGGAGGACGCGCGACGACCGTCCGGCCGGGACTCATCGTCGGGCCGCACGATTCGACCGATCGATTCCCGTACTGGGTCGCGCGCTTCGTTCAGCCGGAGCTTCTCGGGAAGCGCGGTCCGCGCGCCATCGTTCCCGCGCCGCCGTCGCGTCCGCTGCAGTTCATCGACGCGCGCGACCTGGCCGAGTGGATGCTCGACCTCGCCGCCGCGCGGACCGCGGGCACCTTCAATGCGGTGACGCCGCCGGGGGCTCTGACGATGGGCAGGCTGGTCGACGGGCTCCTCGCGCTCGCGCGGGCCGCGGGAACGGAGGTTGCGCCCGCGTGGATCGACGACGCGAAGCTCGTCGCCCGTGACGTCGTCCCGTGGACTGAGCTGCCACTCTGGATTCCCGCGAGTGACCGGTCGTCGGCGGGCGCCATGTCCTTTTCCTGCGCGCGAGCGCGCGGGCACGGCCTCAAGTTCCGGCCGCTCGAGCGGACGCTCGCCGATACCGCGGCGTGGCTCGCGCATCGCGACCGCGCGGTCCCGTGGCGCGACGTGCTCCCCGCCGCGAAGGAGGACGCGCTCGTGCAGGACCTCGGAACGCAGTAGGCGCACGCGCGCGCGGCCGTGCGATGATACGGCCCCGCACGCGACGGGATTCGATGGCACGAACGCGCAACTCGGACTTCCTCGAATTCGCCTACGGCATGGCGCTCGCCGCGGGGAAGGCGATCCTCCCGCATTTCCGCGCGGCCCTGCACGTCGACGACAAGGGCGGCCCGCGCGGCTACGATCCCGTCACCGTGGCCGACCGCGCTGCCGAGGAAGTGATCCGCGCGCGGATCGAGCGCGCGTACCCCGAGCACGGCATTCGCGGCGAGGAGCTCGGCTGGCGGAAGGGAACTTCGCGCTTCACGTGGGTCGTCGATCCGATCGACGGGACGCGCAGCTTCATCCTGGGCCAGATGCACTGGGCGACGCTGATCGCGCTGCACGACGGGCGGCGCGTCGTCGCCGGCGTCGCGCACCAGCCCTACGTGGGCGAGACGTTCGTCGCCGAAGCGGGCGCGAAGGCCGAGTGGCGGCGCGGCCGCGAGCGGCGGCGCCTGCGCACCCGCCGCTGCCCCTCGCTCGCGGAGGCCGTGCTCGCGTGCACCGATCCCACGATGTTCCGCACCGAGCGCGACCGCGCCGCCTTCCGCCGCGTCGCCGCGCGCGTCCGCCTGACCCGGTGGGGCGGCGACTGCTACGCGTATTGCCTCCTGGCGATGGGCCTCATCGACGTGGTCATCGAATCGTCGCTTCAGGCGTACGACATCCAGGCGCTGATCCCGATCGTCGAAGCTGCGGGGGGCGTGATCAGCACCTGGGACGGCCGCCCGTGCCACGAGGGCGGCTCGGTCGTCGCGTGCGGCGACCGCGACCTGCAGCGCAAGGTCCTGCAGCAGCTGGGCAAGTCCGGCCGCTGAACATCGCGATCGGTTCGCGTCCCCGCACCGCGGAAAGCGGTTGCAACGGCCGCGATCGCCCGCATTTCGGGTGTGTCGCCAAGTGATAGCAATCCTAAATGGATTCTGTTATCCTTCAATGGCTTAGTTGGTCGGATACGAGTTAGTGCTCACTCCGCTAGGATTTTCCCTTCTACGCCAGCTCTCCGATGGCGCGTTCCACTCCGGCGAAGACCTCGCCGCGCAGGTGGGGCTCACGCGCGCCCGCGTGTCGCAGGTGCTGAAAGACGCCGAGGCGGCAGGCCTCGCGCTCGAGCGCATCAAGGGGCGGGGTTACCGCCTGCTCGAGGCCCCCGACTTCCTCGACGCCGAAGCCGCCCGGGCCGCGCTGGCTGAGCGGCGGGCGGAGCGGGCAGTCCGAACTCCCCTCACGCTCGAGGTCGTCGACCAGATCGACTCGACGTCGTCGGAGCTCCTCCGGCGGGCGTCCCGGCGGGACATCCACGGTGTCGCGCTCGCCGCCGAATGGCAGACGGCCGGCCGCGGACGGCGCGGCCGCACGTGGACGGCGGTCGCCGGGGGCAGCCTCACCTTCTCGCTCGGCTGGCGCTTCGAGCAGGGTGCGGGCTTCCTCGCCGGACTCTCGCTCGCCGTGGGGGTCGCCGTGGTGCGCGCCCTCGAAGCCGAGGGATTCCGCGGCGTCGCGCTCAAGTGGCCGAACGACCTCGTCCACCGCCACCTCAAGGTCGGCGGCATCCTGATCGAAGTGAACGGCGACGCGCTGGGCCCGTCGACGACGGTCGTCGGCGTGGGTCTCAACGTCCGACTCCCCGCCGCCGTGCGCAAGGACATCCCCGTTCCCGTCACCGACCTCTCGACCATCGCGGGCCGGGGCGCCAGGCCCGTCGATCGCAACGTGGTGTTCGCGGGGCTCGTCGCCGAGCTCGCCGCCGTGCTCGAGCGTTACGCGCGCGAGGGCTTCGCCCCGTTCGCCGCGGAGTGGCAGCATCGCCACGCTTATCAGGGCAAGGCGGTGACGCTGCTCCTGCCCGACGGCGCGACGGTCGCCGGCAAGGTCGCGGGCGTGGACGCGAGCGGCGCGCTGGTGCTGGCCG
>DASQBO010000152.1:0-1596 GCA_035635175.1 Casimicrobiaceae bacterium
CCTAGTGTATTACCCCCGTTCCTTCCTCAAGTTCATCCTGCTGGGCTTCCTGCTCGTCAGTCTCCCGCTCGTCTACGCGCTCGTCGAGCTCATCTTCTCGCTCGACCGGCTGCAGCAGCAGGGGCAGGAGGCCGTGCAGCAGGCCGCGCAGGCGGGCCGGGCCAGCCGTCAGCTGTTCGAGCAGTCGAGCACGCTCGAGCGCGTCGTGCGCCAGTACCTGATCCTCGAGGACGCGGCGCTGCTCGACGACTACGGCCGCGTGCGGCAGGAATTCCGCGCGACAACGCGGCAGCTGTCGCTGCTCCCGCTGTCGCAGGACCAGCTCGCGGCGCTCGACGCGCTGGGCGACCGCGAGGCGCGCCTCAACGCGCTGCTGCGCGCGCCGCAGAAGACGCCGGCGGTGCAGACGGAGCTCGCGGACGGCTACGCGAAGCTCTCGGACGACGCGCAGGTCTTTCTCGGCGCGACCAACGATCTGACCGAGCGGGCGATCGAGCAGTTGCAGGACATCGCCGCCCAGGGACGCGAGAAGTGGCGCTACCTCGCCTACGCGACGGCCGCCATCGCGCTCGCGCTCGCGATCCTCTTCGCGGTCCTGATCGCGCGGCCGATACGCCAGCTGGACCAGGCGATCCGCCGCATGGGCACCGCCGACTTCACGCACCGGATCGAGGTGAACGGGCCGCAGGACCTGCGCTATCTCGGCCAGCGGCTCGAGTGGCTGCGCTCGCGGTTGTCCGACCTCGAGGCCCAGCAGAACCGCTTCCTGCGGCACGTCTCGCACGAGCTCAAGACGCCGTTGACCGCCGTGCGCGAGGGCGCGGAGCTCCTGCGTGACAACGTCGGCGGCAAGCTCTCGCCCGAGCAGCGCGACATCGTCCGCATCGTGCGCGAGAACACGCTGTCGCTGCAGAAGCTGATCGAGGACCTCCTGACCTATCACCAGACCCGTGCGATGGAGCCGCAGACGCTGGGCCCGGTGCTCCTCGCGGACGTGATCCGGCGCGTCGTCAAGGAGCACAAGCTCGCGGCGCTCGCGCGGATCGTCG
The DNA here is from genome assembly GCA_035635175.1 of Casimicrobiaceae bacterium. Lineage (GTDB taxonomy): Bacteria > Pseudomonadota > Gammaproteobacteria > Burkholderiales > Casimicrobiaceae > CAIWHR01. The sequence continues at coordinate 1,050 of DASQBO010000152.1, forward strand.
CCTTCGAGGCCAAGCTCAGGCCGGCGATGGTGATCGGCGACGGCGAGAAGATCCGGACGATCGTCGACAACCTGGTGTCGAACGCGATCAAGTATTCGCCGCGCTCGGGCACGATCGCGCTGAACCTCGCGGCGGAGAAGGGCTTCGCGGTGCTCGACGTGATCGACGAAGGCCACGGCATCGATCCGGAGGAGCGCCAGCACATCTTCGAGTCCTTCTACCAGGGGAAGCCGCCGACCGAGGGCCGCGTCAAGGGCTCGGGGCTCGGGCTCGCGATCGCGCGCGAGTACGCGCTCGCGCACGGGGGGCGTATCGAGGTGCTGGACCGGGCGCAGGGACGGAGCGGTGCGCATTTTCGGCTCTGGCTTCCGCTCGCGACGAGCGGCGAAGGCGCGGTCGTCGATACCACGTCGCCGGCGCACGTCACGCTCGCGGGGGGACGATGATGGGACGGCGCGGTCGTCTCGCTGCAGTCGTGCTGGCCGTCGCCGCGCTCGCGGGTTGCGCCACGCCGCCGCCCTACGTCCCGTCGCCGGAAGAGGACGAG
>DASQBO010000153.1:0-8468 GCA_035635175.1 Casimicrobiaceae bacterium
TCCTTCGAATCCGAAGGGACGGCGACGTAGTAGACGCCGTCCGGCCGCGTCTCGATCTTCAGGTACTCGTAGCCGACGGTCTTGCCCGCCATCACGACCTGGCTCACGCCGAGCAGCATCCCGCCCTGCGGCGCCATCCAGTGCTCGCGGAAATCGCGCTGGTTGACGCTGCCCTTCCAGCAGCCGTCGAGCCACGCGAACTCGGCGAGCGGGTCGGCGGCCGGCGCGGCGGGCGTCGGTGACGGCGTCGGTGACGGCGGCGCGGCGGCGGGGCTGGTCGCGGGTTGCGCCGCGGCAAGCGACGCTACGAAGGCGAGCGGCAGCGCGGCCGCGTGAAGGGAGGAAGCGAGACGGGTCATGGACGAAGGAGGTTCACTGCGGCCGCGCGAGCGGCAGGTTGACGAGGAGGTTCTGCGGCTTGAGCCTCAACCGCGATTCGCCGTCCATCGCCATCGCGAGATACACCGGGCGGCCCGCGATCGCCGGCCGCATGTCGGACGGATTCGCGAACCTGAGCTCGAACAGACACAGGAGCCGGCGCATTCGTTCCGCGTCGACGTCGGCGCGATTGTACAAGTCGTTGAGGAGCGCGCTCGCCTCGGCGTCGAGCCCGACGTGCCAGACCCAGCGCTCGTCGTCGATCTCGGACGTCGGCTCGATCGTGACCTCGGCGCCGGAGAAGTGCCCGATCCAGCGCTCGAGCACGCGGCAGAGGCCGTCGAGCGCCGGCCGCCCGCGGTTCAGGCTGACGGCGAGGTCGTGTCGCTCGTCGCGTTCCCAGTAGGACGCCGCGTTGCCGAGGTCGAGGACGTCGAGGTCGACCGTGCGCAGCGGCGCCTGCTGCTGCCGCAGGAGCTCGCCCAGGCTGCCGAAGCCCCCGGTCGTGGCGTGGAGCTCGACGGTCACCTCGTCGGCGGCCATCACGGCGCCGTCGTCGCGCACGGCGATCTTCTGCGGGCGGAACAGCATCTCGGCCGCGCGCGCGTGGATCGGGTCCGCGGCCTCGCCGAGCACGTGCCGCAGGAGCACTTGCGTGAGCTGCGCGACGAGCAGCGGCGGCACGTCGACGCCGTCGCGAAACAGCGCGGCGTACGCGGCCTCGATCGACGGCGCGGCCTCGAGACGCCCGCGGAAGCGGAGCCAGATCGCGTAGTTCTCGCGGATGTCGGGATCGGCGAGCGCCGCGAGCTCCGCCTCGGCGACAGACCCGCGCGGCGCCGCGATCAGCTTCTCGTGCAGCGCGAGCTCGGCCGGACACGATTCCGGCACCGGCGCGAGCTCGGGGCGCAGCAGCGACGCGCGCAGGAAATCGTCGGTGAGCGTGAGCCGTCCGTCGGCCCCGACGGTGAGCAGCCGGTAGCCGCAGGACCGCCAGAAGTCCGGCACCCGGGATCCTAACCGCCGAGCATCGCCTTCTTGAGGTCGCCCTGGACCGGGTTCTCGCCCAGCCACGCGTTCGTGAGCGCCTTGTTGAACGCCGCGCCGGGAATCGATCCCTTCGCCGCGCCGTTGAGGCTCACCTTCGTCGCGTCGTCGACGAAGTCGAACGTGAGGACGTTGCCCTGCTTCAGCTCGCCGATCGACTTCATGATCTTCGCGAGCTCGTCGGTCTGCGCCTTCACCGCCGCCGCCTCGGCGGGCGGATTGCCCTGGTTCACGCCGTCGACGAGCGCCTCGACCATCTGGTCGGCGCCGACGTCGCGCAGCATGTTGAGCTGGACGCGGCGCGGCCCTTTCGCGAGCACCGCGGCGGGGGTGCTGGCCTTCGCGGGCACGTAGAGGCTGCCGACGTACACCTTGACGATGAACTTGGTGCGGATGCCCGCACCGTTCAGCACGAGCTCCTGGCCGCCGACCGTCGCCTTGTCGTCGAGCTTGACGCCGCCCACCTCGGCCGCGAGCGCCGCGAGCGACGCGATACAAAGAATCGTGAGAAATGCGAAATTGCGTATCATGATTTCTCCGTACTTGGTCGAACCGCTATCGCCACAGCGCGCAGGCTAGCTGCGAAACGGGTCGCAGGCAAGGCGCCCCGCAGCGAGCGACCGGAATGTACACGAACGTACATGAGGATCGCGAGCGAGGAGCAACGCAGCATGCGGCCCGTTCTCGCGTGCTAGACGGCCTCGAAGATCCCGGCTGCGCCCATGCCAGTGCCTACGCACATCGTGACCATCCCGTATTTCTGCTTCCGCCGCCGCATCCCGTGCACGATCGTCGCCGTGCGGATCGCGCCGGTCGCGCCGAGCGGATGCCCGAGCGCGATGGCGCCGCCCAGCGGATTCACCTTCGCGGGATCGAGCTCGAGGTCGCGAATGACGGCCAGGCTCTGCGCGGCGAACGCCTCGTTGAGCTCGATCCAGTCGATCTGCTCCTTGCCGAGCCCGGTGCTCCGCAGCACCTTCGGAATCGCGGCGAGCGGCCCCACCCCCATCACTTCGGGGGCGACGCCGCCGACCGCATAGCCGACCCAGCGTGCGAGCGGCGCGAGCCCGAGCTCCCGCACGACCTTCTCCGAGATGACGAGGACGGCGCCGGCGCCGTCGGACGTCTGCGAGCTGTTGCCGGCGGTCACCGTGCCCTTGGCCGCGAAGACCGGCTTGAGCCTGGCGAGGCCCTCGGCCGTCGTGTCGGCACGCGGGCCCTCGTCGCGATCGAGCTTGCGGCTCTTCACGACGATCTTGCCGGTAGCGAGGTCCGGCACGCTCTCGCGCACGGGATACGGCGAAATCTCGTCGGCGAACTCGCCGCCCGCCTGCGCGGCGAGTGCCTTCGTGTGCGAGGCGAGCGCGAAGGCGTCCTGGTCCTCGCGCGAAACCTTCCAGCGCTCGGCCACCTTCTCCGCGGTGAGCCCCATCCCGTAGGCGATGCCGAGGTTCTCGTCGCGCGCGAACACCTCGAGGTTCGGCTTGAGCCCGCCCATGAGCGGGATCATGCTCATGCTCTCGGTGCCCGCCGCGATCATGATGTCCGCTTCGCCCGTGCGGATCCGATCGGCGGCGATCGACACCGCGTTCAGCCCCGACGAGCAGAAGCGGTTGATGGTCATGCCCGCGACGCCCTGCGGCAGGCCCGCGAGCAGCAGGCCGATCCGCGCGACGTTCATCCCCTGCTCTCCCTCCGGCATCGCGCAGCCGACGATCACGTCCTCGACGCGCGCCGGATCGAGCGCCGGCACTTGCGCGAGCACGGCCTTCAGCACGTGCGCGAGCATGGAGTCGGGCCGCGTCGATTTCAGCGCGCCGCGCGGCGCCTTGCCGACCGGCGTGCGCGTGGCGGCGACGATGTAGGCGTCCTGCAGTTGCTTGTCCATGCGAGTGGCCTTTAGTTGCGCAACGGCTTGCCCGTCTTCAGCGTGTGCGCGATCCGCTCCTGCGTCTTCGCGTTGCGCAGGAGCGCCATGAACTCCGCGCGCTCGAGGTCGAGCAGCCACTTCTCGTCGACGAGGCTGCCCGGCTCGACTTCGCCGCCGCACAGCACGCGCGCGATCCGGAGGCCGATCTCGAAATCGTACGGCGAGATGAAGCCGCCGTCGCGCATGTTGACGAGCATCATCTCGAGGGTCGCGATGCCGGTGCGCCCGGCGACCGGGATGTTGCGGGGCGAGAGCGGCGGCCGGTAGCCCGCTTCCGCGAGCGAGCGGGCGGTCGCGCGCGCGACGTGCAGGAGCTCGAAGGCGTTGAGGACGACCGGGTCCGCCGCGCGCAGGAAGCCGATCTCCTTCGCCTCCGCCGCGCTCCGCGAGACCTTCGCCATCGCGACCGTCTGGAACCAGGCGCGCAGGAAGGGAAGCTGGTCGAGCTGGCTGCCGACGGGGCCGCGCGCGGCGTCCTGCGCCGCGCGCACGGCGATCTCCTTGCAGCCCGCGCCGCCCGGAAGGAGGCCGACACCGGCCTCGACGAGCCCGATGTAGGACTCGAGCGCCGCGACGGCGCGGTCGCAGTGCAGGATGAACTCGCAGGAGCCGCCGAGCGCCATCCCGCGCACCGCCGCGACGGTCGGCACGAGGCTGTAGCGCAGCCGCAGCGAGGTCTGCTGGAACTTGGCGACCACGCCCTCGATCACGCCCCACTGGCCGGCCCGGAGCGCCGGCTCGAGCGAGGCGAGGTTCGCTCCCAGCGAGAACGGCTCCTTCGTCTGCCACAGGACGAGCGCGGCGCAGTCGCGCTCCGCACGCTCGATCGCCGCCTGCACGCCGTCGAGCACGTCCTCGCCGATCGTGTTCGCCTTCGACTTGAACGACACGATCGCGACGTCGTCGCCGAGGTGCCACATCCGCACGGCAGGCGTCTCCATGATCGTCGTGCCCCGCGGCCACGACTCCCCGAGCACGGGATCCGGGAACGCCTGCCGGCGGTAGACCGGCAGCGTCGAGCGGGGGCGGAACGTCGAGGCCGCCGCGCTCCACGCGCCGGCGTGCGTGTGCACGCCCTCCGCAGCCGGCCCCGCCGTCACCCACGGCGGCAGCGGGGCCGCAGCGAGCGCCTTGCCCGCCGCGATGTCCTCCGCGAGCCAGCCGGCGACGTTCTTCCAGCCGGCCGCCTGCCAGAGCTCGAACGGCCCCATCGCCCAGCCGAACCCCCAGCGCAGCGCGAGATCGACGTCGCGCGCGTTGTCGGCGATCGCCGCAAGGTGGTACGCGCAGTAGTGGAAGAGGTCGCGGAAGATCGCCCACAGGAACTGCGCCTGCGGATGCGGATGCGCGCGGAGCTTCGCGAGCTTCTCGCCGGGATCCCTGAGCGCGAGGATCTCGGCCACCGCCGGATCCACGGCGCCTTCCGACTTCCGGTACGCGCGCGCGGCCGGATCGAGCACCTCGATGTCCCGGCCGACCTTGCGGAAGAACCCGGCCTTCGTCTTCTGCCCGAGCGCGCCCTGCGCGATCAGCCCCGCGAGGACCGGCGGCGCGCGGAAGAGGAGATGCCACGGGTCGTCGGGCAGCGTGTCCTGCATCGTCTTGATGACGTGCGCCATCGTGTCGAGCCCGACGACGTCCGCCGTGCGGTAGGTCGCGCTCTTCGCGCGCCCGATCGCGGGCCCGGTCAGCGCGTCGACGACGTCGAAGCCGAGCTTGTACGTCTCCGTGTGCGCCATCGTCGCCAGCACCGAGAAGATGCCGACCCGGTTGGCCACGAAGTTGGGCGTGTCCTTCGCGCGGATCACCCCCTTGCCGAGCGTCGTGACGACGAAGGTCTCGAGCGCGTCCAGGAGCGCCGGGTCGGTCGCGCGCTGCGCGATCAGCTCGACCAGGTGCATGTAGCGCGGCGGGTTGAAGAAGTGGATGCCGCAGAAGCGCGGGCGCACCTCGGCCGGCAGCGCCTCGGCGAGCGCGTTGATCGAAAGGCCCGACGTGTTCGACGCCACGATCGCGTGCGGAGCGAGATGCGGGCCGATCTTCGCGTAGAGGTCGCGCTTCCAGTCCATCCGCTCGGCGATCGCCTCGACCAGGAGATCGCAGTCCGCGAGCCGGGCGAGGTCGCGGTCGTAGTTCGCGACGTCGATGTACGCGAGACGGTCCGCGGTCGCGAGCGGCGCCGGCTCGAGCTTCGCGAGGCCCGCGAGCGCCTTGCGGACGATGCCGTCGGGGTCGCCTTCCTTCGCGGCGAGGTCGAACAGGATCACCGGCACGCCGGCATTGACGAGGTGGGCGGCGATCTGCGCGCCCATTACGCCGGCGCCGAGCACGGCGGCCTTGCGGATGGGGAATCGGCTATCGGACATGGCTTGGAGGCGGCGCTGGACGGTGCCGCGTCGACATCGGTCGCCGACCGCGGTGTGAGGGCCAAAAAGGGCACGCCGCAGGGGGTTCCTGCGGCGCGCCGTCGGGAAACGTCGCGTTCCGGTTACCTGAACACGTACTTGACCTGCGCTCCGACGATGTTCACGCTGGTGTCGTAGGACCCCTTGATCAGCCCGTACGCCGCGGTGCTGCCGCCGTTCTGGTTGAGGTCGGGGCCGTTGACGAATTCGTGGGCGTAGGCGACGTCGAACTCCCACTGGGGGGTGAAGTTGTAGTGGACGCCGAACGCGAGCCAGGTGCGGTTGTTGTCGGGCAATCCCGGCGTCCGGTCGGTGTCGTTGGTCGGGGTCTGGTCGTACGCGACGCCGCCCCGGAGCACCCACTTGTCGGTCCAGTAATAGTTGACGCCGAAGGAGCCGCGCCACGTGTTGCGGAAATTCCAGTGCAGGGCTCCCGGCAGCGGCTCGCCGGTCGTGCGGAAGATCTCCAGCGTCTGGATCTTGCCCCAGCCGGTGTACTGCAGATCGGCCATCACGTCCCACTTGTCGTTGAGTTTGCTGAAGATCGACAGGTTGGCCGTGTCCGGCATCTTGATGTCAAGGTTGACGCCGCCGTTGTAGAGCCCCTTCGAGTTCAATCCGTTGACGATGGCCGCACCGATGGGCGCGAGCGTCGGCGGCAGTGGTCCGAGATTGGCCGCCGTGGGATTGGTGAACTCGATGTTGCCGCTGACGTCGTACTTGATCGACGAACGATAAGCGGCGCCGATCCGGGTATTCGGAGTGACCTGCCACAGCACGCCGACGTTCCAGCCCCAGCTGTAATCGTCTCCGGTGGTCTTGACCCCCGACTGAAGTCCCGCCGCGGAAGCGATGAGCGTGGGCGCGGCAGCGGGCGGCACCGGATTGGGGACGAGCTTGCCGACCTCGGTCGCAAAGAGCCCAGCGTAATTGGCGTTCTTGGTGAGCTCCGCCTTGAGCTTCTGCCAGCTCACGCCGCCCCCCACGGTGAAGTTCTTGGTGGGTTCCCACGAGAGCACGGGGTTGATGTTCAAGGTTTCGACCTTCGACTTGATCGCCTGGAAGCGGCCGAGCCAGTCGGAGTCGTATTCGGTCTCGAGCCCGTAGGGCGCGTTGATCCCGAGACCGAACGACCACTTGTCCGTGAACGGGATGCCCATGTACATGTTCGGCACGACCGCGCAGCCGCCGGCATCGCCGCCGGTCCCGCCGAGCGGCTGCAAGGCCGCGTTCACCGATCCGCCGTCCCTGAATTTCGAGGACGGGCAAAGGACATTCGCGGATACGACGACCTCGGTCTTCGTCAGCGTGACCAGCCCCGCCGGGTTGTAGAAGATCGTGCTCACGTCCTCGGCCGCGGCGGCGCCCCCCGCGTAGGCGTGCCCGAGGCCGCTCGCATTCTGCGTCTGCAGCCCGAAGGCCGCGCCGAAAGCGTGGCCCGCGCCGAGCGCGAGCGCGATGCCGGCAACGGCGGTGGCGATCCGTGTCCGAACGAACGGGGTGGTCATGGCAAGTGTCTCCTTGTTGGCCTTGGGTGACGCACGCCCGGCTCGGGGCGCACTGCGTCGAAAGCTTGTCTTTTTGGGAGCAACGGGCGGGTTGGGCGCTTCGGGACCGCTATTCGACGACTATACACAAGCGGGCAATGGCTCGCACCGTTCGCGCGCAAGCCTCGTTCGGGTTTCCGCAAAAGTGTTGCTTTTCCGGCCCCACCAGCCGCCGGAGCGGGGCGCAACTATTCCGGCGGCACGTCTCGCGGCCGCCGGTCAGGCCCTACCGCAACATAGGTCAAGCTGGCCTCGGTGACTTTGACGCAGATCACATCGCGCGGATTGCGCTGCGCGAAGACCTCGACGTCGACGGTGATCGAGGTCCGCCCAACCCGGACGATCGTCGAGTAGAAGCTCACCACGTCGCCGATCAGGACCGGCTGCTTGAAGGTGAACGAGTTGACGGCGACGGTCGCCACCCGGCCGCGGGCCCGCTGCGCGGCCAGCACGCCGCCCGCGATGTCGACCTGCGACATCACCCAGCCGCCGAAGATGTCGCCGTGCTGGTTCGCGTCGGCCGGCATCGGCACGACGCGCAGCGTCGGCGGTCGGTCGGGCAGCGCGACGGAGCCGTCCATGCGCGCGAGCGCGGCGCTAGGCCGCCTTGCGCTTCATCTCGTCGCGAAGCTCGCGGCGCAGGATCTTGCCGACGTTGGTCTTGGGCAGCTCCTTGCGGAACTCGACCTCGCGCGGCACCTTGTAGTTGGTCAGGTGCTCGCGGCAGTGCTTGATCACGTCCTCGGCGGTCAGCCGGTCGTCCTTCTTGACGACGTAGAGCCGCACCGCCTCGCCGGACTTCTTGTCCGGCACGCCGACCGCCGCGCTCTCGAGCACGCCGGGGTGCATGGCGACCACCCCCTCGATCTCGTTCGGGTACACGTTGAAGCCCGACACGATGATCATGTCCTTCTTCCGGTCGACGATCCTGATGAACCCCTTGTCGTCCATGACGCCGATGTCGCCGGTGGCGAACCAGCCGTCCTTGTCGAGCACCTTGGCCGTCTCTTCCGGGTGCTGCCAGTAGCCGGCCATCACCTGCGGACCACGGACGCATATTTCGCCCGGCTGGCCGAGCGGGACGTCCTTGCCGGCGTCGTCGCGCAGCACGACGTCGGTCGAGGGTATGGGCAGGCCGATCGTCCCGTTGTACGCGGGGAT
>DASQBO010000154.1:0-4557 GCA_035635175.1 Casimicrobiaceae bacterium
TCAGCGTGTCGCCGGCGCGCACCGGCGCCTTGAACCGCGCCGCGTGCTCGAGGTAGGCGATCGCGGTGCCGTGGAAGCGCATGCCCACCGGCGCGCCCATCATCGCGCTCGTGATCATCCCGTGCAGGATCCGCGTGCCGAAGCGCGTGCGCTTCGCGTACCCCTCGTCGACGTGATGCGGATTGAAGTCGCCGATGAGGCCCGCGCCGAGCACGAGGTGCGTCTCGGTGATCGTGATCGACCGGCCGAACGCATCGCCGAGCGCGACGTCGTCGAACCATTCGCCGCTGCCGTCCATGCCGGATCCCGGCTTCATCCAACGCCCCCTTTGTCGCGGGCGCGCAGCGCCGCGAGCTCGGCCAGGCACAGATAGGTGAAGGCGAGTCCCGCGTAGAGCGGGGCCAAAAGGTTCACGAACGGCACCAGCGCGAGCGGCGCGACGACGAGCCCGAGCGCCATCAGGCGGCCGCGCGCGGCAGCTACCACCGCGTGCAGCTCGTCAGCACTCGCATGCTCGGCGAGCGCGTCGTAGCGGAAGAGCCGCTGGTTGAGCCACGCGCCGAGCGCGAGCGACAGCGGCAGGCCAACGACCGGAAAGAACAGGAACGGCAGCGTGACGAGCCAGAGCGGAACGAAGACGGCGAGCGCGATCGCCGCGTTGGCGAGGCTTCCCGCGATGGTCCCGCCTCGCCTGCGCTCGAGCGCGGGGAAGTAGCGGACCTCCACCGCGCGCACGAAGACGGGCCCGGCGAAGACCGCGATCGCCGCCAGCGCGACCGCGCCGGCGACGAGCGTCAGCAGCACGAACGCGACGATCGCGCCGGTGGCGGTCGCGAATGCGCCGGGCCGCGGATCGAGCCCGAAGAGCGCGAGCCCGCGCGCCACGAGCGCCGCGACCGCGTCGGTCATGGCGCCGCCGAATGCGAACCAGCCGACGAACCAGAGCACCATCGCGGCGAGGAACGGCACGAAGACGAGCGCGAGCACGCGCCGGTCGAAGACGAGCGGCGCCGCGTTGACGAGCGCGCGAACGATTTCGCTCATCGCCGGTCCCCCGCCGGCGCGGCGAGCGGCTCCCAGCGGAAGCCGCCGGCCTCGACCCCGGCGACGAGATGCGCAAGCGCGGCGTCGACCTGCGCCGGATCGCCGCGCACGCCGAGCTCGAGGCGCCGGCTGCCGTCCGTCGTGAACGACGGCAGGCAGAACAGCCGGAGACCGGGAAAGCGCGCGACGTTCTCGTCCATCACCGGCAGGAGCTGGCTTTCCCCGGCGCCGTGGACGACGATGGCGCGCTCGGCGGACGGCGGCGCGGCGAGGGCCGGGTAATGCGTCGCGAGCACCCAGTCGAGCATCGGCCAAGCCATCTGCGGAAACCCCGGGAAGAAGTGATGGTCGCGGATCGAGAATGACGCGATCCGGTTCACCGGATTCGGGATGATCGCGGCCCCCTCGGGGAAGTCCGCCATCAGCACGCGATGCGGGAACGCCTCCGCGCCGAAGCGCGCCTCGATCTCCGCGAGCGCCTCCGGATGGCGGACGAGCGGCACGCCGAGCGCGGCCGCCGCGGCCTGCCGCGTGTGGTCGTCGGGCGTGGCGCCGACGCCGCCGAACGCGAACACGATGTCGCCGCGGCCGAACGTCTCGCGCAGGACCGCGGTGAGCCGGCCGCGGTCGTCGCCCTCGTAGCGCGCCCAGGCCAGGGCGAGGCCGCGCGCGGCGAGCGTCGCGATCACGTGGGCGAGGTGCCGGTCGGCGCGCTTGCCGGACAGGATTTCGTCGCCGATGATCAGCGCGCCGATGGAAGGCGGGGCCACGTCGCTAGCCGTGAACATTCAAGACGTCGTTTCCGCGATGCGCTGCAGTCGTCGTTCCCGCGACCGCGGGAATCGAGCGACTTGGGGTCATTGTGCGCGACAGTCCAACGTCACTGGGTTCCCGCCTCCGCGGGGACGACGGAGAACGCATGCGACCCGGGCATTCGTCGTGGATACAGGTTGACGATCGACGGTTGGCGTCCGCAGAGCATGCGCGAGGGCGCCCGCCCGGGCCGGACGACGGTCAATCGGCCGCCACTTCGGCCGCCGGAAACTGGTCGTCGATCTGCTGCATCATCGAACCGAACGCGCGGTCGATCAGCGGCTCGGCCTCGACCAGGCGCGCGCTGTCCGAGCGGAAGCGCGTCGCCAGCTCCTCGGCCGTCATCGACAGCGCCTTCTGGCCCTGCCGGTTCGTGAACAGGTACGTGCCGCGCAGCGGGCTGATCCACGCGAGCTTCGCGAACGCGAGCTGGCCGTCCTCGGCTTCGAACTCGATCCACATGCCGCGCTCGAGGCTCTGCGCGATCTCGAGGAACTGGTCGTCGATGACCTCGGGCTCCGGCTCGGCCGGCGCCGGCGCCGCCTGCTCCATCGCCGCCGCGAGCTGCTCGGCCTTCGCCGCGGCAGCTTCGTCGCCGGCGGCCTTCGCGATCTCGGCTTCCGCCTTCGCCTGCTCCGCGACGGCGACCGTCGGCAACGCCACGGCGGCGAGCGCGGGCTTCACCGCCGCCGCGTGCGCCTCGACGAGGTTCGTCATGAACCGTTCGCGGTTCTCGGGCGGCCACGGCACGTCGTGCATTCCCGCCGACATCCGCTTGAGCAGCGACGGCAGGAGCGCCACCAGGTGACGGCGATCCTCGTTCGTCTTCTTGGGCTGCACGCTCCAGACGAGGTCCTCGAGCGTCGCGACCGCCTGCGACCACGGCTCGCTCTCCTCGCCGTGCCGCAGGTAGACCTGCTCGAGCGCGGCGAGCCACTGCGTGCGCAGGAACGCCGCGAGGAAGTTCGGGATCGGGTACTGCTCGACTCGCCGCTCGACCTCCGCCTTCGACACGCCGGTGGCGATCTGCTTCCGGTCGCTCTGGTTGATCTCCTCGGCCGTCGACTGGATGTTCGCCTCGGCGGCCTTCTCCTCCTCGGCGAGGAACGCCTCGAGGTCGTCCCGCAGCTCGTCGAAGAGGCCGAGGTTGTCGGAGAAGCCGTCGAGGATCTTGTGGACGATCTCGTCGATCTTCTTGTAGAGCGGATCGTCCGGGCCCATCGCCGGCGCCCAGCCGAGCCCCGCCTGCGCGAGCGCGTTGACGAGCAGGCGCGCCGGATGCGACTTCTTCGCAAAGAACGCGCCGTCGAGCATCGCCGCCTTGAGCACCGGAATCTGCAGCCGGGCGAGCAGCGCCTTGATGCCGTCGGGCAGGTCGCGGGTCTCGAAGACGAAGTCGAACAGCATCGCGACCAGCTCGATCGTCATCGACTCGAGCTGGTTCGCCTTCTTGCCGAGCGGCGACTCCTGGAGGTCGCGCAGCACGTTGTGCGTGCCCTGCGGGATCCCCGAGAACTGGACGAACATGCCGCCGCCGAGGTCGAAGCCCGATTCGCCCGCCTGGAGCCGCGCGAGGCCCTCGCCGAGCTGCGGCGTCGCGATGATCGGCGCGCCGGGGACGTAGCCTGACGGCGTCGGCGGCAGCGGCCCCGACGGGATGTAGCGCATGCCGCTCGCCGGGGCGCCGCCCATGTCGATATGCGGGAATTCGCCGGCGCCGACGGCGCCGTCGAGCATGCCCGGCGCGGGGCCGGCGCCGGGCACCCCCATCGGCGCCCCGGGGGGCATCATCGGCGGCCCGCCCATGTCCCACGGGGCGCCGGACGGCATGCCGAAGCCCCCCGACGGGATTTCGGGCACGCCCCCCATCGCCGGGAACGTCGGACGCGCGGGCACCGCCTGGCCCGCGAACATCCGGCGGAAGAGCGCCATCACGTCGACTTCCGCGACCGGTGCCTCGTGCGGCATCGGCGTCGACGGCAGACCCGGCGCCGCGTGTGCGCCGCGCGTCCGGTCGGCCGGACTGCCGCGATTGACGATCGCCGAGCGACCCGCCGGAATGACGCGGAGACTAGCGAGGTGCTTGTTCAGGTCGGCGTAGATGCCGCTGATGTCGCCGAGCGGGCTCTGGTTCAGCTCCTTGAGCACGGCGGCCTTCATCCGCTCCTCGGACTTGACGGTCTTGAGGGCCTCGGCGAACGACGAGACGATCATCGCCGGCGCGAGCGGATTCTGCGTCGTTTCGAGGTCGGGCCGCCCCAGCAGGTGGCCGATGGCGCGGTTGAGCGTCTGCAGCTCGTCGTAGCACGTGTTCTCGATCACGCGCGTGATGTTGCCGAGGATGACCGACTCGTCCATCACCGACGTGTCGACGAGCGTCAGGTTGTCCGCCGCGGCCTTCGAGAAGTCCGCCTTCGCCGCTTCCTTGCCGGCGATGCTGTCGTTGACGTGCGTGCGCAGGCACCGCTCGAACTCGGCCAGCAGCTTCGGCCGCTCGGCCTTGAGCGTGAGGCGGGCGTCGAGCAGCATCGACTGCTCCTCGCGCACGTCGGTGCGACCGGCGCGCTCCATCAGCATGTCGCCGACCTTGTCGAGCAGCGTCGTGAACGTGAGCAGCAGCCGATGGATCGCGAGATCCCGGCAGTCGGCCAGGATCTTCGACATCTCGCGCGACACCGGCCGGCGGGCGGCCGCTTGTGG
>DASQBO010000155.1:0-4783 GCA_035635175.1 Casimicrobiaceae bacterium
CGGCCGCTGCATTTCTTCGCCTACGGCCTGGGCGAGAACGAAGGCTTCATGACGCCGTCGACGCTAAGCGCGGTGCTCGACGCATTCGAGGAGCTCGGTCTTCCGGTCAACCGCGACCGCCGGCGCGCGCGGGGCCCCGACGAGCTCGCCCGCTTCTACGAAGACGTGGCCGCGCGTCGGGCGAAGCTGCCCTTCGACATCGACGGCGTCGTCTACAAGGTCGATCGCCTCGACCTGCAGCAGGCGCTGGGCTTCGTCACGCGCGAGCCGCGCTGGGCCGTCGCCCACAAGTTCCCGGCGGAGGAGATGGCGACCGAGGTCCTCGGGATCGACGTGCAGGTGGGCCGCACCGGCGCGATTACGCCCGTGGCGCGGCTCGCTCCCGTCTTCGTCGGCGGCGTCACCGTCACCAACGCGACGCTGCACAACGAGGACGAGGTCCGGCGCAAGGACGTCCACGTCGGCGACACGGTCGTCGTGCGCCGGGCGGGGGACGTCATTCCCGAGGTGGTGCGGGTGCTGCTCGACAAGCGGCCGCCGGGCGCGAAGGCGTTCGTGATGCCGACCGAGTGTCCCGAGTGCGGCTCGGCCGTGGTCAGGCTCCCCGACGAGGCGGTCGCGCGCTGCACCGGCGGGCTCGTCTGCCCGGCGCAGCGCAAGCAGGCGCTCCTGCACTTCGCGTCGCGCCGCGCGATGGACATCGAGGGCCTGGGCGACAAGCTCGTCGACCAGCTCGTCGACGCGGGACTCGTCCGCACGCCCGCCGACGTGTACGGCCTCACCGGCGAGACGCTCGCCGGCCTCGAGCGGATGGCCGACAAGTCCGCAGCCAACGTCGTCGCGGCGATCGAAGGCAGCAAGGCGACGTCGCTCGCCCGCTTCATCTATGCGCTCGGGATCCGCCACGTCGGCGAAGCCACGGCGCGAGACCTGAGCCGGCACTTCGGCAGCCTCGACGCGCTGATTGCCGCGGACCGCGAGCAGCTCCAGGATGCCCCGGACGTGGGCCCGGTGCTGGTCGAGAGCATCGCCGACTTCTTCGCCGAGCGGCACAATCGCGAGGTGATCGACGCGCTGCGCAAGGCCGGCGTGCACTGGACCGAGACGGCGCCGCAGCGCGCCGCGGTGGGCAAGCTCGCCGGCCGGACCATCGTGCTGACGGGGACGATGCCGACGCTCTCGCGCGACGAGGCGAAGGCGCTGATCGAGGCTGCGGGCGGCAAGGCCGCGGGCAGCGTCTCGAAGAAGACGGACTACGTGGTGGCCGGCGAGGAGGCCGGCAGCAAGCTCGCGAAGGCGCAGGAGCTCGGCATACCGATCCTCGACGAAGCGGGGTTGAAGCGCCTCCTCGCGACCGGCAAGGCGCGGTAGGTCGCAACGAAGAGAACGGAGCACAAGGCGATGCGCAAGATCACCAAGGCGGTCTTCCCCGTGGCGGGCCTCGGCACGCGCTTCCTCCCCGCGACCAAGGCGAGCCCGAAGGAGATGCTGCCGGTCGTCGACAAGCCGCTGATCCAGTATGCGGTGGAAGAGGCGGCCGCGGCCGGCATCACAGACATGATCTTCATCACCGGGCGCAACAAGCGCGCGATCGAGGATCACTTCGACATGGCCTACGAGCTCGAGACGGAGCTCTCGCGCAGCGGCAAGAGCGATCTGCTGCGCACCGTGCAGGCGGTGACGCCGCGCGGCATCAACTGCGTCTACATCCGGCAGACCGAGACGCTCGGGCTCGGGCACGCGGTCCTTTGCGCCGCCCCCGTCGTCGGCGACGAGCCCTTCGCGGTGCTCCTCGCCGACGACCTCATCGACGCCGAAGTGCCCGTGATGCAGCAGATGGCGGCGGTCGCGGCGCACGACGGCTGCTCGGTGATCGGCGTGATGGAGGTGCCCGAGGGCGACGTCGGCAGCTACGGCGTCGTCGAGACCGGTCCCGTGGTCGACCGCGCGGCGCCGATCTCGCGCATCGTCGAGAAGCCGAAGCCGGGCACGACGCCGTCGCGACTGGCCGTCGTCGGCCGATACGTGCTGACGCCGCGGCTCTTCGACCACCTCCGTGCGGTCGCTCCGGGGGCCGGCGGCGAGATCCAGCTCACTG
This sequence comes from Casimicrobiaceae bacterium, assembly GCA_035635175.1. Classification (GTDB taxonomy): domain Bacteria; phylum Pseudomonadota; class Gammaproteobacteria; order Burkholderiales; family Casimicrobiaceae; genus CAIWHR01. The sequence continues at coordinate 2,099 of DASQBO010000155.1, forward strand.
ACGGCATCTCCGCGCTGCTCGCCGAGGAGCGGGTGCTGGCCTACGCGTTCGAGGGGCGCCGCTACGACTGCGGCAGCAAGCTCGGCTACCTCGAGGCGACCGTCGATTTCGGCCTCAAGCACCCCGAGCTTGCCGACGCATTCGCCGCGTTCCTCCGGAAGAGCGGCGAGCCGCGCACGCGATGACGCTGAACGAGCTCCGCTACATCGTGGCGGTGGCGCACGAGCGCAGCTTCGGACGCGCGGCGCAGCGCTGCTTCGTGAGCCAGCCCGCGCTGTCGGTCGCGATCCAGAAGCTCGAGGAAGAGCTCGGCACGCGCGTCTTCGAGCGGGGCAAGGCGGAGATCTCGGTGACGCCCGTCGGCGAGCGCATCGTCGAGCAGGCGCAGAAGGTGCTCGAGGAAGCGGCGCGCGTGAAGGAGCTCGCGCAGGCCGGGCGCAATCAGCTCTCCGGTTCGCTCAAGCTCGGGGCCATCTACACCGTCGCGCCGTACCTGCTGCCGGACCTGATCCCCGCGCTCCACGAGCTAGCGCCGCAGATGCCGCTCGAGATCGAGGAGAACCTGACGGAGAACCTCGAGGTGGCGTTGAAGAGCGGCCGGATCGACGCGGCGATCGTCGCGCTGCCTTTCGATCCGCCAGGTATCGTCGCCGAGTTCCTCTACGAGGAGCCGTTTCGCATCGTCGTGCCCCGGGGCCACAAGTGGGCGAAGCGGAAAGCGGTGGCGGCCGACGAGCTTGCGAGCGAGCGGACGATCCTTTTGGGCGTCGGCCACTGTTTCCGCGACCAGGTGCTCGACGCGTGCCCGGAGCTGAATCGGGGCGAGTCGCCGGCCACGCGCGCGAACTCGCTCGAGACCGTCCGCAACATGGTGGCGTCGGGCCTCGGCGTGTCGGTGCTGCCGCGCGACGCGATGACGCCGAAATACCACAGCCAGCTCGTGGTCCCGGTGCCCTTCACGAAGCCGACACCGGCGCGGCGGATCGCGCTCGCGTGGCGGAAGAGCTTTCCGCGGCCGCAGGCGATCCGCGCGATCCGCGACGCCGTCGCGGCGTGCCGCCCGCCGCGCGCGAAGGCCTAGGCGGGCGCGAGCTGCGCCGGCAGGTCCGCGAGCGTCGCGATGATCCGGTCGGGTGCCGGGCCGTGCAGGTCGACCGGCGCGCCCGCGCGGTTGATCCAGAACGCCGTGAAACCGAATGCTTTCGCGCCGATCGCGTCCCAGCCGTTTGACGAGACGAATCCGATCCGGGCCGCCGGAAGGCCGAGGCGATCGACGGCGAGCTGGTAAACGCGCGGGCTCGGCTTGTAGATGCCGGCCGCCTCGACCGACAGGATGCCGGCTATCTGCGCGCCGAGACCGTGGTGGCGCACCAGCGGCTCGAGCAGCGCGAGCGTGCCGTTCGAGAGGATCCAGCGCGGCCGCGACCTGAGCGCCGCGAGCGTCGCGCTCACGTCGGGGAAGGGGGCGAGGGTGAGGTAGGCCGCGCGGAGTTCGTGCCGCTCGCCGGCCGCGAGCGACAGCCCGAGATCCGCGAGCGCGTAGTCGAGCGCGTGCGTGGTCACCGCTTCGAAGTCCTCGCGAACCGAAGGCCCCATGAGGCTCTGCAGCCACGTGTATTCGAGCTGTTTCGTACGCCACAGCCGCGAGAGCATGGCCCCATGGCCGGGAAGGAGCTCCTCGGCTCGCGCCGTCACGGCGTGCACGTCGAAGAGCGTGCCGTAGGCGTCGAAGACGAGCGCGTCGACGGCGATCGGCGGATCGGTCAGCGCCATCGATTGCACCCGCAAAGGGCAAAAAAAAGAGGGGTTACACTTGCGCGTAACCCCTTGGTTCATTTGGTGGGCGATACTGGGTTCGAACCAGTGACCCCTGCCGTGTGAAGGCAGTGCTCTACCACTGAGCTAACCGCCCCGCGAACCCAGACAGGAGCCGTGATTTAAGCATGGTGAAAGGAGGGGGGTCAAACCGAGCCGGTGGATTTGTCCATGTCTGTCCATGACGAAAAAGCCGCCCTTCCGCGCGTTTGCCGCTTCGCTCCCGGGTCCCCGAATCGGGACGCCGGAAGGCGGCCCGGATAACCCCCTCTCGCCGAACGTTTTTCCTGTCCGGGGCGGGCATTGCGCCGCGTTTCCTGCCCGGTTTGGCCTGTCCCCGAAAATTTCCGTGTCCCAAGATGCCGTAGGGCGAAATGCAGACACAGGCTGCCCGGGCGCGGCGCCGGCCGGCCGGATCCGGACGCCGCTCGGCCGGGATCGCGAAGAAGCGGGGGGAGGCCGAGTGCGCGCTCCGCGGCGCTGGCATCGCGTTCGCGATCCAAGGGAAGGCGCACGCACGGAATAAGCGTCGCGTCACGTTGGCGGCATCCTCGGTGGCCGGTCGGCGCTGGATGCCGTGCCCGTCGCTTCTCGCGTTCAACGCGGTGCGCGATCGCCGGCAAGTGGTTGGCTCAGGCGGCGCGACCGCCAACGAATGGCTTGCGCCGCCAGCGACGCCGTCGCGCGGCAAGAGAGTCGACGGGCCTGACCCGAGACGACGCCTGAATTAGAATCGCGGCTTCGCCGCATTCCCTTCGGCCGTGCCTTACGTCCGCACCCGCTTCGCGCCCAGTCCCACCGGCTTCCTGCACCTGGGCGGCGCCCGCACCGCGCTCTTCGCCTGGGCGTACGCGCGCCGCCACGGCGGCA
>DASQBO010000156.1:0-10581 GCA_035635175.1 Casimicrobiaceae bacterium
AGATGAAGAAAGGCACCTCGGAGCCGTTCTACGAGAAGTTCGTGCTGAAGGCGATCGGCGTCGTGCGGCTCAAGGGCCCGCCGCAGGCCTAGGTCACCGATGAGGGACACGCAAACGCTCGGGCTCGCCGGGCGGATGGCCCGGTATTTCCTGGGCTCCCGCCTGACGCCGCTCGTCGGCGTCGTGGCGATGCTGCTCGGCCTGTTCGCGGTGGCGGTCACGCCGCGCGAGGAGGAGCCGCAGATCGACGTCACGATGGCGAACGTGTTCGTCCCGTTCCCCGGAGCGTCGGCCGCCGACGTCGAGCAGCTGGTCGCAATCCCTGCCGAGCAGGTGCTCTCGCAGATCCAGGGCCTCGAGCACGTCTGGTCGGTTGCCCGGCCCGGCGAGGCGATGATCACCGTCCAGTACAAGGTCGGCGTCAAGCGCAACGACGCGATCGTCCGGCTGCACGACACGATCCTGTCGCACAAGGACTGGCTGCCGAAGGAGCTCGGCGTCGGCGAGCCGCTCGTCAAGCCGAAGGGCATCGACGACGTGCCGATCGTCGCGATCGCACTGTGGACGCGCGACGAGACGCGCGGCGCCTTCGAGCTCGAGCGCGTCGCGCACGCGGTGGAGGCGGAGCTGAAACGCGTGCCCGGCACGCGCGAGGTCACGACCATCGGCGGGCCCGGCCGGACGCTGCAGGTACGGCTCGACATCGACAAGCTCAATCGGGCGGGCCTCGCCGCAGCCGACGTCTCCGGCGCGCTCCTCGCGGCGAACACGGCGCTGCCGGCGGGCAACCTCGTGCGCGGCAACGAGACCGTGCTGGTCGAGACGGGCGAGTTCCTGCAGACCGCGCAGGACGTGAAGAGCCTCGTGGTCGGCGTGCGCGACGGCCAGCCGGTGTACCTCGCCGACGTCGCGACCGTCGTCGACGGCCCGCCGCCGCCGGCGCACTACGCGTGGCACGGGATCGGCAAGGCCGGCGCGCAGACCGCTTCCGATGCCGGCCACACGTTTCCCGCCGTCACGATCGCGGTCACGAAGAAGGCGGGCGAGAACGCCGTCGACGTGGCGGATCGCGTCCAGCAGCGCCTCGCGCAGCTCGAGAACACCGTGGTCCCGGCCGGGATCGAGACGACGGTCACGCGCGACTACGGCCAGACCGCGAACGACAAGGCGAAGCTCCTGATCTCGAAGCTCCTGTTCGCGACGTTGTCCGTCGTCGCGCTGGTGTTCGCGACCCTGGGCCGGCGCGAGGCGGCGATCGTCGGGATCGCCGTGATCCTCACGCTCGCGGCGACGCTGTTCGCGTCGTGGGCCTGGGGGTTCACGCTGAACCGGGTCAGCCTCTTCGCGCTCATCTTCTCGATCGGGATCCTGGTCGACGACGCGATCGTCGTCGTCGAGAACATCCACCGCCACCGGATGCTCGAGCCGGGACGGCCGCTCGCTGCGCTGATCCCGGGCGCCGTCGACGAGGTCGGCGGACCGACGATCCTCGCGACGGTCACGGTGATCGCGGCGCTCCTGCCGATGGCGTTCGTGACCGGCCTCATGGGGCCTTACATGAGCCCCATCCCGATCAACGCGAGCATGGGGATGCTGATCTCGCTGGCCGTCGCGTTCATGATCACGCCGTGGCTCGCGCTCAAGTTGACGGGTGGGCCCCCACGCTCAGCGGCTGACGCCGCTTCGCTGCCCCCCGAGGGGGAGCAGCTCGCGCCTCGGGGCGGCCCGGCGGCGCGCGCGGCGGCAGCGGGGCACGCCGAAAGCCGCCTCGACCGCTGGCTCGCGGCGACGTTCAAGCGCCTGCTGACGCCCTTCGTCGACGCGGAGCGCGGCGGCCGCCGGCGCAAGCTGCTCGGCCTCGGCATCGTCGTGGCGATCGTGGCGTCGGTGTCGCTCGCGGTCGTCCAGCTCGTCGTGCTCAAGATGCTGCCGTTCGACAACAAGAGCGAGTTCCAGGTCGTCGTCGACATGCCGGCCGGCACGCCCGTCGAGGCGACGGCCGCCGCGCTCGCCGACCTCGGCGAGCACATCGCGACGCTTCCCGAAGTGATCGACTGGCAGGCCTATGCCGGCACCGCGGCGCCGATCAACTTCAACGGCCTCGTCCGGCAGTACGAGCTGCGACAGGCGCCCGAGCAGGGCGACCTGCAGGTCAATCTCGTCGACCGCAAGCACCGCTCGCGCAAGAGCCACGAGATCGCGCTCGCGGTGCGCCCGGCGCTCGAGGCGATCGCCGCGCGGCACCGGGCGAAGGTCAAGGTCGTCGAGGTGCCGCCGGGGCCGCCGGTGCTGTCGCCGATCGTCGCGGAGATCTACGGGCCGGACGAACCGGGGCGGCACGCGGTCGCCAAGAACCTGCGCGCCGTCTACGGCAAGACCGCGGGCGTCGTCGGCATCGACGACTCGATCGAGGACAACGCGCCGCGCGCCCTAGTGCGCGTCGACCAGCGCAAGGCCGCGCTCGCCGGCGTGACGACGGCCGACATCGTCGCCGCGCTCCGCGCGGCGATCGCGGGCGACGACGTGACCGCGCTGCGCGACGGGCAGGCGAAGTACGGCGTCCCGGTGCGGGTCACCGTACCGCCGGAGAAACAGGGCCGGCTCGAAGCGCTCCTCGCGATGACGGTGCGGGCCGCCGACGGCGCGAGCGTGCCGCTCTCCGAGCTCGTCGATGTGCGCCCGTCGCTGCGCGAGAAGACGCGCTACCGCAAGGACCTGCTCCCGGTGACCTACGTGATCGGCGACATGGCGGGCGGCACCGACAGCCCGCTCTACGGCATGTTCGGCGTGCGCGGCAAGCTCGCCGAGGTCGCCGTTCCGAACGGGGGCACGCTCGCCGAGCATTTCATCTCGCAGCCGTCGGATCCCTACCGGAGCTACGCGCTCAAGTGGGACGGCGAGTGGCAGGTCACCTACGAGACCTTCCGCGACATGGGCATCGCCTATGCGGTCGGCCTCGTGCTCATCTACCTCCTCGTCGTCGCGCAGTTCGGCTCCTACGTGACGCCGCTGGTGATCATGGCGCCGATTCCGCTGACGATCATCGGCGTCATGCCCGGACATGCGCTGCTCGGCCAGCCGTTCACGGCGACGTCGATGATCGGGATGATCGCGCTCGCCGGCATCATCGTGCGCAACTCGATCCTGCTCGTCGACTTCGTGAACCTGCAGCTCGCGAGGGGCGTCGCGTTCGGGCAGGCGATCGTGGACGCCGCGGCCGCGCGTGCGAAGCCGATCGCGCTGACCGGCCTCGCGGCGATGCTGGGCGCGCTGTTCATCCTCGACGACCCGATCTTCAACGGCCTTGCGATCGCGCTCGTCTTCGGGATTCTCGTGTCGACGCTGCTTACGCTCGTCGTCATCCCGGTGCTCTATTACGCGGTCAACCGCCGCAAATTCGTGGAGGTCACGCCATGACAGTCGATCGCTGGATCCGCATCTTCGCCGGCGCCTTCGTGCTGATCTCGCTCGCGCTCGGCGCGCCTGCGAGCCCGTTGTTCGTCAACGCGAACTGGCTGTGGTTCACCGCGTTCGTCGGTGCGAACCTGTTCCAGAGCGGCATCACCCGGTGGTGCCTGCTCGAGAAGATCCTGCTCCGGTTAGGCGTCGCGGCGGCGTAGCCGTCAGCGCGCGGCGGCCGCGCACGGCCGCTGGCCGGGTTCCGGCGCGACCCCGACCGTCGGCCAGCCCCGCCGGTCGCATCGCGCTGGTGTGAAGGAAAAACGGCGCGGCAGCTATGCGTCGTGCATGCCGGTCGTCGCGTGCTTCCTGAGCTTGAATGCGAGCACGACGAGCAGCGCGCCATAAGCGATCGAGAACGCGCCGATCAACGTCAGCACGGCGAGCGCGCCGGCGCCGGGGTTCAGGACCATGAGCACGCCGAACGCGACCGACAGAACGCCGGAAAGGATCAGCAGCCACTCGTTCCTGATCTCCTTCCGCAGGCGGATCGCGGCCGAGATCTCGAAGACGCCGTGGACGATCGCCCACACGGCGATGAGCATGAGCAGCGCGATCGCCGTGACGGCGGGCTGCACGAAGGTGAAGATGCCGGCCGCGATGCCGACGACGCCGACGAGCACCACCGTCCACATCGGCTTGCCCCCGTCCTTCGTCTGCCACCCGCCGACGAGCGCGGCGACCCCGTCGATCAGCGCATACGCGCCCCAGAACAGCACGAGCGTGACCAGCGTGACGCCCGGCCAGGCCCAGGCGAGAACGCCGAACGCGATGGCCGCGAGCCCCCGCAGGAGCACGAGCCACCAGGCGCGGCCGAGCGTTTGCAGGAGTTGCACGTCCATGTCGATCCTCCCACGTGCATGACGCGCCGCGGCGGGCGCAGGTGACCGGGAATTATCGTGCGCCGCGAACGCGGTCGCAAGCGCTCAGGCGACCGTCTCGCGGCGTCGTTTCGGCGCCGCCGCCTCCTCTGGGGCGCGAACGCGAGGCGGAAGGCGCGCTCGGCCTGCACGCGCGGCGGGTACACGAGCGCGTAGTCTCACAATCCGGCGCAAGTATGGTACCGGCATGAATCCGCGGTATGCCGGACCGTCACCGCCGTCCCGCTCGAACCTCTCTAGGCTGCCTCCGGCGCGCCCTGCCAGAGCATGTCGTAGCCGAGTTCTTTCGATTCGGTGCACATCGTCGCGAGCGCGCCGAACTTCGCCTTGAACGTCGCGTCGGCGTGCGAGCGCTCGTGCGCGTCGAACGACCGCCAGTACGTGACGATCGCGATGTGCTCGTCGGCGCTCTTCGTCGCTGCGAGCGAGCCCTCGTCGGAGAGGAAGCCCGAGAACCTGAAGACCTGCCCGGCGATGAACCCGCCCTTGTCGCCGCCGTAGGTGTCCTTGACCACGTTGCACATCTCGCCCAGCGCGAGCTCGACGTCGTCCATGGCGACGCCCGGTTTGAGCTTGACCGTGTTGAACAGCATCTTGGCGCCGAACGGAATGGAGATGGGCTCGAACATGGTGCGCTCCGGGGAAGTAACGGCGCAATTCTAGCAAGCCGCCCGTCGCGCGACGTTCACCAGACGACGCGAATGGGTGGGCCCGGCTGGATTCGAACCAGCGACCAAAGGATTATGAGTCCTCTGCTCTTACCAGCTGAGCTACAGGCCCGGCGCGGAGGAGCTCGCGTCGCGCGGCGAACGCTCCGCCGCGGCGGCAAAAGTATAGCCGAGGCTGGCGGCGGGCAAGGCACCGCGCTACGCGTTTTCCCGGCGGCGCGATAGAATTCCCGGAAAAGAGGCGGCCGCGACGGTTCGTCGCGGCCCGCCCGCGATCGAGCATCCGATGACGACCCTGCAGCACTACCTTCGTCCGCTGCTCGTGCCGGCCTCGATCGCCTTCGTCGGCGCGACCAACCGCGCCGGATCGCTCGGGCGGATCGTCATCGAGAACCTGCTCGAAGGCGACTTCAAGGGCGAACTCCACTTCGTCAATCCGCGCCACCGCCGCGTATTCGGCCGGCGCTGTCACTCGACGCTGCGCGCGATCGGCAAGCCGGTCGAGCTCGCGCTGATTGCGGTGCCCTGCGCCGCCGTTCCGTCCGTTCTGGACGACGGCGCGCGCGCGGGCGTGAAGGCGGCGGTGCTCCTGTCCGCGCCGCCGGGCGACGAAGGCGAGGCCCGGCGCTGGGAGCGGGAGGTGATGGCGACCGCGCGCAAGCGGCGCATCCGGCTGCTCGGACCGCACGCGTTCGGCGTGATACGCACCGACGTCGGGCTCAACGCGACGATGGGTGCCGGGACTGCGCACCCGGGCCGTCTCGCACTGATCGCGCAGTCGGGCGCGGTGTGCACCGCGATGCTGACCTTCGCGACGCCGCTCGGCATCGGGTTCTCGACGGTGGTGGCGCTCGGCGGCGCGTACGACGTCGGCTTCGGAGAGCTACTCGACGCGCTCGTGCGCGATACCGCCACCGACGGGATCCTCCTCTACGTCGAGACGGTGCGCGACGCGCGCGGCTTCGTCTCGGCGCTGCGCGCGGCGGCCCGGATGAAGCCGGTCGTCGTGCTGCGCGCCGGCCGCTCGAAGGAGCAGGGGACGGTGGAGGCGGGCGCGCCGTCGCCCGACGCCGTCTTCGACGCCGCGATGAAGCGCGCGGGCACGGTCCGCGTGATGACGTACACGCACCTGTTCTCCGCGGCCCGGATTCTGGCGATGGGCAGGATTCCGCGCAGCGATCACCTCGCGATCGTGACCAACGGCCACGGCCCCGGCACGCTCGCCGCCGACACCGCGGCCGACCGCGGAGTGCCGCTGGCCGTGCTCGCGGAGGAGACGCAGGAGGCGCTGGCCCGCATCCTGCCCGAGCACATTCCCTGCGCCAATCCCGTCAACGTGCGCGGCGACGCGCCGCCCGAGCGCTTCGCGGGCGCGGTGGGCGCCGTGCTTCGCGATCCGAACGTCGACGCGGTGCTGGCGCTGCACGTCGATCGCCCGCAGACCGGCGCCACCGATGTCGCGCGGGCGGTGGCGGCCGCGGCGCGCGGCGCGTCGAAGCCCGTGCTCGGCGCCTGGCTCGGCGCGATCGAGCGCCGCAACGTCCGCGACGCGCTCGAAGCCGGAGGGATCCCGGACTTCTACACTCCGGAGATCGCGGTCGAGGCCTTCTCGTTTCTCGCCGCCTATCGCCGCAACCAGGCGCTGCTGCTCGAAGTCGCGCCGCCGCAGCCGGAACCCCAGCCGCCGGACGTCGCGACGGCGGAGCGGATCCGCGACGCGGCCGCGAGCGCGAATCGCACGCTCCTGACCGACCTGCAGACGCAGCGGCTGCTCGCGGCATTCGGCCTTCCGGTCGCACCGGTCGACGCCGCGGACACGCTGAAGGAGGCGCTGGCCGCCGCCCGCAAGCTCGGATATCCGGTCACGCTCAAGCTCGATGCTCCGGGCATCCCGGCCAAGACGCCGCTGCCGCTCGCGCGCGAGCACCTGCGCAACGGCCGGATGCTGACCCGCGCGTACGGCGAGATGCAGGACGGCGTGCGCCGCGTCTTCCGCCGCCAGGACACGCACGCCGGCGTGATCGTGCGCAAGGAGCGGAAGATCGCGGGCGCGCACGCCGTCGCGATCGCCGTGCACACCGACGCGGTGTTCGGCCCGGTGATCACCTTCGGCGACAGCGGCACGATCGCCGAGAGCGAGCGCGTCGTCCTGCTGCCGCCGCTCAACGAACGGCTCGTCCTCGACGCGATCGGCGGGACGCGGGCCGCGGCGTCGCTCCGCGCGGGGCGCGAGGCGGCGCCGGCGATCCCACCGCTCGTGCGGATGCTGCTCGAGCTCTCGGGCCTCGTCTGTGCGCTGCCGTGGGTGCGCACGCTCACGCTCGACCCCGTGTGGATCGGCGACGACGGCGCCGTCATCTCGGGAGCGCGCGTCGTCATCGATCCGCGTCGGCGCGTCGCGGTCACGGGCTATCGCCACATGGCGATCCACCCCTACCCGATCGAGCTCGCCGGCGACGTGACGCTGCGCAACGGGACCGTGATCCACATCCGGCCGATCCGTCCGGAGGACGCCGAGCTCGAGCGCGCGTTCGTCAACGGTCTGTCGGAGCAGACCCGCTATTTCCGGTTCTTCTACCGGCTGCACGAGCTCACGCCGTCCATGCTCGCCCGCTTCACGCAGGTCGACTACGACCGCGAGATGGCGCTGGTCGCCGTCGACGGCGGGACTCCGGAAAAGCCGCTCCGGGCCTTCGCCGGCGTCGCGCGCTACACGGCGAACCCCGACGGCGAGAGCGCGGAGTTCGCCATCGTCGTCGGCGACGCGTGGCAGGGGAGCGGCGTCGCCGGCCTCCTGATGCTGCGACTGATCGACTGCGCGAAGCGCCGCGGCCTCTCCCGCCTCGAGGGCGCGGTGCTGCGCGCGAACGTCAAGATGCGCAAGTTCTGCGAGGCGCTCGGCTTCGTCACCCACGACGACCCGAACGAGCCCGAGCAGGTGACGATGGTGCTCGACCTGACCTGAACGGGTCGAGGACTGTCCGAACGCGCACAATCACGCTAGACTTGACCCATGAAGATCCTCGTCGCCGTCGACGGCTCGCCGCACTCGCTTCGGACCGTCGCGGGGCTCGCCGATCGCATCGCCTGGTTCAGCGCCCCGCCGGCGATCACGCTTCTCCACGCGCACCTGCCGATCCCCTACAAGGCGGCGGCCGCGTGGGCGGGGCACGAAGCGGTCGGCCGCTACTACTCGGAGGAGAGCGACGCGGCGCTCGCCGCGGCGGTCGAGCTCCTCGGCAAGCGTGGCATTCCGTTCACCGTGGAGAAATGCGTCGGCGACCCGGCCGAGGAGATCGCGAACCACGCGGCGAGCGGCGGCTTCGACCTGATCGCGATGGGCACGCACGGCCACACGGCGCTCGCGAGTCTCGTGATGGGCTCGGTCGCGACGAAGGTGCTCGCGCGGAGCAAGGTCCCGGTGCTGTTCATGAAGTAGCGCGGCTTCGAGCCGCGATGCGCGGCGGGCGGACGGTTCCGGACACTGACAGGGCCGGCCCCCGCGAATCGCCAACGGAGGGGATCGATTGATCTGGAGGATCGGTATGTTTCGAGTCACCCGCAGCACTGCCGTCGCCACGCTTGCCCTGCTCGCGCTCGCTCCCGCGGGCGCCGCGCTGGCGCAGTCGTCGGGCATGTCGTTCTTCGTCACGAGCGCGGGGTCCAGCAAGGGTGCCGATTTCGGCGGCCTCGCCGGCGCCGACAAGCACTGCCAGACGCTCGCCGCGGCCGCGGGCGCCGGTGGCAAGACGTGGCACGCCTACCTGAGCACGCAGGCCGCGGGCGGCACCGCGGCCGTCAACGCGAAGGACCGCATCGGCAAGGGGCCGTGGCAGAACGCGAAGGGGGTCGTCATTGCGAAGGACGTGGCCGAGCTGCACGGCACGAACAACCTGAACAAGCAGACGGCGCTGACCGAGAAGGGCGGCGCCGTGAACGGTCGCGGCGACACGCCGAACACGCACGACATCCTGACCGGGACGCAGCCGGACGGAACCGCGTTCCCGCCGGGCGACGACAAGACGTGCGGCAACTGGACGAAGAGCGGGACCGACGGCAGCGCGATCGTCGGCCATCACGACCGGACCGGCACTTCGCCGCCGCCGTCCGACGTATCGTGGAACTCGTCGCATCCGACGCGCGGCTGCAACGACCCGGGTCTCGCCTCGACCGGCGGCGCGGGCCTCCTCTACTGCTTCGCGACGAACTGATCCTCGTTCGTCCGAAAGGAAACGCCCCGGGATTGCCGGGGCGTTTTTTTTCCATGCGCGCAAGCCGCGACGAGGCTATTTGGCGCCGTACTTCTTCTCGAGGTCCTTCGACAGCGCTTCGAGCTCGGCGTCGGACATCTTCTCCAGGTCCTTCATCGACTTCCCGGTGACGCTCTTCAGCGCGGCGTCGTTCTGGGGCTGGCTCATCGCGCTGCGTGCAGCTGCAGCCTGCTTGTTGGCCGTATCCGTGTCCTTTCTGACCTTGGCGTCGTAGAGGCGATTCACCTCGGCATCCGATTTTCCGTCCGCCGCTGCGCCGAGCGACTTGCGCTTCGACTTCATCATCTCAGCGTTGACCTTCGCTTCCGCCTCCTGCTTCTGGCGCTGCATCGCCTGCTGCTTCTGCTCCTGGGCGCGCTGCTCGGCATCGCGCTGCGCCTTTTCGCGCGCTTCCAGTGCCGGATCGTAGTCGGAAAAGGCGGGAACACTGGCAAAGAGCAGGAGCAGGGCCACGGGGACGGCATGCTTCACGAGGGTTCTCCTTGGAGATTCGCGGCGGCGGGGGTGCGGCGGTCGCAAGTCTACTACGCGACGATCTCCCGTGATCGCGCAGATCAGGACCGGGCCGGCGGCGTCCGACAAGAAGAACGCCCCGGGGGTGCCGGGGCGTCTTCGTTGGCGCGGGCGGCGCTATTCGCCTTCCAGGAACGAGCGCAGCTTCTCGCTGCGCGACGGATGCCTGAGCTTGCGCAGCGCCTTCGCCTCGATCTGCCGGATCCGCTCCCGCGTCACGTCGAACTGCTTCCCGACCTCCTCGAGCGTGTGGTCGGTGTTCATCTCGATCCCGAAGCGCATCCGCAGCACCTTCGCCTCGCGCGGGGTCAGCGTGTCGAGGATGTCCTTGCAGACGTCGCGCAGGCTCGCGTTGACCGCGGCATCCGACGGCGACACCGTCGAGATGTCCTCGATGAAGTCGCCGAGGTGGCTGTCGTCGTCGTCGCCGATCGGCGTCTCCATCGAGATCGGCTCCTTGCTGATCTTCAGGATCTTCCGGATCTTCTCCTCGGGCATCTCCATCTTCTCGGCGAGCAGCGCGGGCTCGGGCTCCTGCCCCGTCTCCTGCAGGATCTGCCGCGAGATCCGGTTCATCTTGTTGATCGTCTCGATCATGTGGACCGGAATGCGGATCGTCCGCGCCTGGTCGGCGATCGACCGCGTGATCGCCTGCCGGATCCACCACGTCGCATACGTCGAGAACTTGTAGCCGCGGCGGTACTCGAACTTGTCGACGGCCTTCATGAGGCCGATGTTGCCCTCCTGGATCAGGTCGAGGAACTGCAGGCCGCGGTTCGTGTACTTCTT